>JAPPBZ010000215.1 GCA_026702635.1 Bacteroidota bacterium | reverse complement strand
CTGCCGTCTCCTGAAGGACCATCTTGAGATCAACACTTAATGTGTCTGGGCTTGGCTGCGCCGCTGTCGCACACAGCGTAATCAGGGAGCAGATCCACACAAGTATAATTTTGTTTCCCATCGTGACTATCAGGTCGCACTACAACGCCCTAGGGTAACGTTCGAAGTAAGAACTTCCGCTAAATTTTCTGGAAGCACACAGGGTGGCCTCCCCTTCATACAACTCCAGTCAAAATACTGTACCAACTCGATGGGAGACAGTGCGCGCACCTCGGGCAAGAGCCCAAGTGCCCAGGCAAGATACCCCACTAGATGTCGGCTTGGTACACCAGACTCTCGAAGTGCAGCCAACGAAAGCGATTCATCCCGCTTAGAGAGCTTTTCGCCTTTTGCGTTGAGAACCAATGGACTGTGCGCATAAGACGGCCGCACGCCACCGAGTGCATCTACTAACAGCAATTGTCGTGCCGTTGATCCCAGAAGATCCTGCCCCCGAACGACCTCGGTAATCTCCATATGGAGGTCATCTACAACAACCGCTAATTGGTAAGAAAAGACTCCATCTCTGCGCCGTAGAACAAAATCACCAACCGTAGCGGCTACGTTTTCTTCCTGCAAACTACATACCTGATCGAAAAACTTAATCCGCTGATCAGGCACTTTTAATCGGATGGTTGCTTCTTTCCCGGCTTCTTCATACCATACGGGCCGTACATCGGCCGGACGAAGACTGCGCGGATACACCGCGGTGTGCCCATGGGGTGCGGAGGCCAAATTCTGAACATCCTTTCGGGATCATTTGCAGGGAAACAGTATCTGTTGATGATGTAGCCGATCCAATGCAGACTGATAGTATTTCTGGCGCAGTGACTGCAGGTAGGGCTCGTGCGGTCCTCCAATATCCGGGCCAGCATCCCAGTCAAGTCCCAGCCATTTTAAATCATTGATCTGGGACTCCTTCATACCTGGCACGGTTCTCGGCACATCCAGATCCTCAACCCTCAGTGTGAATACCCCCCCTGCATGCCTAGCTGCACACCATGCAACCAGTGCCGTACAGGCGCTGCCCACATGTAAATGCCCCGTCGGAGAAGGAGCAAATCGACCGTGATAGCCCACAGACTGCATCCTATACTTTGCTGCGGTGTTAGACATGCTTTAAGGGAATCATAACCCCCTGGACTCCATGGGGTCGAAAAAAAAAGAATCTCCGCTCGCACTTTCTGACCTGGTCAATGTCGCAATTGACGATCTTGGCATACGGGACGACATTGACGAAGCACAGGCCGTCAAGGTCTGGCACGATCTTGCAGGCCCGGTTATTGCCAAGGTGACCGAACGTGTCTGGACGCGTCGGGGGAGAATGTATGTTGAATTAAACTCAGGCACATGGCGGCAGGAACTGCATATGCATCGTGTGCAGTGGCGTGACCGCCTGAATGAAGCCCTGGGTAAGCGTATCATCCATGAAATTATTTTCCAATAAGCCCTTACGGGACATCCCGATCATACGCGCCCTGCAAGAATTTGTGGTTTTCTGGCGGGATCTCTTCTGGAAAACCGGCACACAACCTCGCATCATCGTCTGGAAAGGTCGCAGAGGCCAGGCCAGATCCTATCGTGAGTTCCATCCAAAACGGTTCCGTCTTCGCTCCATATCCCTTGTCGCACTGTTTATCTATACCTTCGCAGTGACGGGATTTGCACTCTTTTTGTTCTGGCGTGGACTGATCCCCGGCCTCAACATCCAGGAACTCCATGAACGCTCTGTGTCGATCTCTCTGCGATTGCAGGAAGTCGAAGATTCCCTCAACGCACAGACCCAATACCTTTCCAATCTTCAACGTTTGTTGTCCGGGGACACGAACTCTCTGCTCACGGATTCCGCTCTACCGACAGACCTGCCCGGCACTTCGATTCAGGAAGCAGCCGGCTCGCTTCCAGCCCCAGTCTCCATCTTGGCAGGGAGCGATCAGTGGCCGGCCATGCCGGTCATCGCCGGTGACCCTGCTGGAGAGATTCCCCTCACATCTTCAAGCAATTATCTGGCAAGCCTACAACTGCCCGCACTGCCCCCGGTGCAGGGGTTAGTCACGCGTGGCTTTAACGCCAAAGAAGGACATTATGCGGTTGACATCGCAACGAGTGAAGGAACGATGGTGCGCTGTATCGGTGATGGATACGTTATCTTCTCGGACTGGACCTATGAGGGAGGTCATACGATTGCTGTCCAACATACCGGTGGGTACGTTTCCGTCTATAAACACAACCAACGTCTTCTTAAACAGGTTGGAGACCGGGTCCGCGTTCGTGAAAGCATTGCAGTCAGCGGAAATTCAGGGGAGTATTCTTCGGGGCCCCACCTTCATTTTGAACTGTGGAACAATGGTCTGGCACAAAACCCCGCCAACTATCTGATTGGCTATTAAGATGCTCTTGGGAGCTCTATCTTGGTAGAGAAGATCGCTCCCTCCGGCGAAGATTGAAGGATGCGATGTGTTCATGGGCCCTGGATGAACTCCATATCCGTTTTGCAAGTTGTTGTCTCGCGTGATCGCTACCTTTTGCAGCATAAAATTTTTCCCGTAATGGTACAATCATGTACATAATTCCCTACTTTTTCCGTATATTTGTGTGAATCCAAGCCAGTGATTCATGTTGCAAAAGAAAAACCCTATCCCCCCAGGATTAAAAGAGTCGATAAGCGCTGCAAATCTAAATATCATTTCAGGTGGGACCGACATCAAAGGTTCTTTGGAATCCACCTCTGATACCCGGCTCGCAGGCAGGCTTGAGGGAAGTATGCAGATTGAGGGAACCGTCGTTATCACCGAAAACGGGGTTGTGGATGGATCTATCCACGCAGAGAATATTAATGTATCCGGTTCAACCGTGGGAGATCTCATTGCTACGAAGAAAGTGCTGTTGACCGACACTGCAAGAGTCAAGGGAACCATCTATGCAGAACGACTGGTTGTTGAAGAGGGAGCCATCTTTAACGGTGAATGTCAGATGGGTCATAAGTCCGAGGCGATTTCATCCAAGTTCGTGGCAACATCCAATGGGGCAGATGAGCAGTTGGCAGAGCGGATTGCGTGACGCCTCCCCGTACCTCAGCCTCGGCATGCAGTTGGGCATGACTATGGCTGTATTTGCAGTCGGCGGCTATCTCTTGGATCGACTGCTTGGAACCACTCCATGGCTTATCCTGGTGTGTTCTGTCATCGGGATGGTTTGTGTGTTTGTGCGGTTGTTTTATATCACTAGTCATCGTGAGAAGTAGGAAGTAGATTGAGTTCTTCACGAAAAATTCATCTCCATTTCCTGATCTTGTTCGCACCTATTTCGTAAACCCTAGTTTAAGAGAGATGAGTTCGGAATGGAGCATGGCGGCTGGGGTGTTTCTGGGGTTATGTTACGCAGGTGCCAACGTGCTGGTGGTCCGATTTGCTCAGAATACATCAAGATTTATACCCATTGTAATTGGCGGAATGGTGCTGCGCATGTTCGCAGCCCTTATTGTTTTATTTATAGTGATTCAATTGATTCCTGTTGTACTTCCCCTCTTTACGGGCGCCTTTTTGCTAATCGCTCTGATCGGGCTTTTTTCTGAGGCAATTTGGTTGATTCGAAAACCATCCTGATGCGTCCAGTACGCCTTTTGACTTGCTTATTGTGCCTGAACGTATTTTGGGTGCCCTTGACTACCTTGGCTGCGGAGGACGAAGAGTTTGATCCGATTCACCACACTGCGGATTCATATTATCTTGACTTCCTGCCCATTGCTAAGGTGGAATTACCTCGGATTTTGATTCTCCGCAGTGAGTCGACCGGCTACTACGTAAGCGTATACCGAACAACTAAAAGTGCTCTTCGCTCCGGCGAAATGGAAGCCAAGATTGGGACAGGAGAAGATACCAGGACCATTTCTGGGCAGGACAGCCTCCAAGCATTGATCACTGAAGGAAAACATCTAGACGCCAAACTCAGCCCCCTCGGAGGGAATACGATCATTTTGGATTTATCGGTGACCAAGCATCTGGTATTTGCCTTGCTTGCATCGGGAATTTTACTGGCCATCTTTGTCCGGTTAGCAAACCGATATAAACGTGGGATTGGGCGTACCAGTGCTCCCAAGGGGTCCGTGCAAAACCTGTTTGAAATTCTCGTTATTTTTGTTCGGGATGAGATCGCTGTTCCTAGTCTCGGTAAAGGGCACTACCAACGCTTCTTGCCGTATCTATTGACAGCGTTTTTCTTTATCCTGACCTGTAACCTGTTGGGACTTGTGCCGTTTGGTGCAACCGCGACCTCCAACCTGAACATTACAGCCGTTCTTGCTACGTTTACATTCATACTGACACAGGTCAACGGATCCAGAGATCACTGGCGGCATGTTTTTTGGCCTCCAGGAATGCCGGTTCTTGTCAAACTTCTTTTGATCCCGACCGAAATTATGGGGCTTTTCATCAAACCGCTTACCCTTGCGATTCGTCTTTTCGCCAACCTTACGGCTGGCCATCTGGTGATTCTCAGCCTCATTGGTATGATTTTTACCTTCACTAATCTATTCGGGGAAGTCGTTGGCTATGGTGTTGTACCCTTCAGTCTCGGCTTCACATTATTCGTGATGTGTCTTGAAGTGCTCATCGCATTTATTCAAGCCTATATCTTCACTATCCTGTCTGCACTGTTCATTGGGATGGCAATTGCCGAACATTCGCACAGTGAGGCTCATTAAGCGTATACACGACTCTTTAACTATTTCTATATCATGGAACCACAAGCTCTTGCATACCTCGGTGCCGGACTCGGCGTTGGACTCATCGTTATTGGAGCCGGACTCGGCATTGGTCGACTGGCCGGACCAGCCATGGAGGGGATCGCTCGCCAGCCCGAGGCAACCAGTAATATTCGAGACAATATGATCGTCGCTGCAGCCCTGATTGAGGGAGCCGCATTGTTCGGACTGATCATCTCCTTCCTCCTCGCCATTAAATAGACGCCATTATGGTGCTTGCCGCAGATCTCCTCGGTGCGAATGTCGGTCTGGCCGTCTGGCTGACGGTAGTATTTCTTCTTTTATTGCTCCTGCTTCGGCGGTACGCATGGGGACCAATCACCACGGCTTTGTCCGAGCGTGAGGAAACCATTGCAGCCTCTATAAACCGGGCCGAGGAAGCTCTTGTAGAAAGCAAGCGCTTACAGGAAACCAACCAACAGGCTCGACGTGAGGCAGAACAGGACGCACAACGACTGCTTCGTGAAGCACGCGAAGAGGCTCAGCGAATTCGGGATCAGGAGGTGCAGCGTACCCGCGAAGAGATTGCCGCCTCGCGTGAACAGGCCCAAGAAGAGATTGAACGGGACAAGGAACGCGCTCTGCAGGAGCTTCGAAGTGAAGTTGCTGACTTGGCCATC
>JAPPBZ010000081.1:1277-5428 GCA_026702635.1 Bacteroidota bacterium | reverse complement strand
CGTGGTCACCCGTCGTCTCAAGACCGACGCGCGTCCGACTGGCGCGTGCTGCAAGCCGTCAAGGATCTGCAATTTACTCCCAACCCAGCGGCTCGAAGCCTTCTAGGACAGGCTACTGGCACAATCGGAGCCATCTTACCGCACATTACGGGGGAGTTTTTTGCCGACTTATTAAGTGGTCTTGATGAAGGCATCAAACAACATGAATACTTGTTGATGGTCAGTGCATCGAGACGGCTGGAGCATGATTTCATTGCTGCGCTTCAGGGAATGTACAAGCGAGTTGACGGACTGGTTATCATGGCCCCTGAGCTTTCGGCAGAGCGGGTGCTCACACTGACTGGATCATCAGTTCCCGTCGTTTTTCTAAACACACATTCAACCACACCAGGAATGCTCTCGGTGAACTTTGATAACCGTGATGGTATGGTGAAAATAGCTCGGCATATTGCCGACCGCGGCCATAAACGTGCTGCATATATTGGGGGGCCGAGCGATGCTTTTGATGCACAGGAACGACAGCAGGGGTTTCTCGAAACTGTCCCGGACGGACTCAAGGTGATGCCTTATTCCGGTGATTTTTCATTTGAATGTGGGTACAAGAATGGGCAGAAAATACTAAATTCATCCCCACGCCCCACCGTGATTGTAGCGGCCAATGATCTGAGCGCACTTGGTGCCATGCGGGCCCTTCTGGAAAATGGAGTCAGCGTACCGGATGAAATCGCAGTGACCGGCTTTGACGGAACAAGAAGCGCTCATTTTTCGACCCCTTCGCTCACTACGGTGAACGTTCCGATTGGACAGTTAGCTTCAAATGCGGTTGAGCTGCTGGTGAACCAACTCTCAAATGAGTCGTCGTATGAGAGTCCTGAAAAATCTGCTGAATTAGAACTGATCGTCAGAGAATCTTCTTCAAAGAAATACTGACCTAGCCCGCGTGTAGAGATTTTCGTCCATTCGACCAATTGGGTTCCACAGTAAAGAACTCACGGAAGGCTCCGATCTACCCTTACGCGGGAACTACTCAAAGGGGATCATCTGCCTGATTGTCTCGATTGTCGGTCATGCACAGACATAAACGCTCGATCTACTTACTTGTATTTTCGGCATTCCTGTATGCAAGCTGCACCTCGCCAGAAGTGAAATGGAAATTTGTTGAAATCACGCAACAGGCAGGGCTCGGCGAATTCAAACATGTCAATGGTGCAGAAGGAAATTGGTACCTGCCAGAAACTATCGGCGCTGGCGGAGCATTTCTGGACTACAACCAGGACGGCCTTATTGATCTTGCCCTTGTGGGGGGATCAACCTGGAACGATTCTGCTAGCCGTGGACTCTGGTTGTACCAGGGCATCGGTGATGGCCGCTTTCGAGATGTGACCGATGAAATGAACCTCTCGCTGGTTAATGGCTATGGGATGGGGGTCATCTCGGGGGACATTGACCGTGATGGGGATGAAGATCTATACCTTACAACCCTTGAAAAGAATTATCTGCTGGTCAATGAAGGCGATAGATTTCGTGATGCAACACTCGAATCCGGCCTGGATACACCCCCAGAATGGAACGTCGCGGCAATCTTCCTGGATGCCAACCGGGATGGCTGGTTGGACTTATATGTAACCGGATACGTCGACTGGTCGATAGACACTGACTTGGTTTGCACCAGTGACGGGGTGCAAAAACGCTATTGTACCCCAGAGCTTTATACGGGTACTCCTGGACGCTTTTACGTCAACCGCGGTGATGGGACCTTCGTTGAGTATACCCAAACCTCTGGGCTTTCAGGATCTGGAAAGACGTTAGGGGTCATCACGATGGATGTCAATCGGGATCATTGGCCTGATATTGTCGTCGCAAACGACACAGATCCCGATCAGCTATTTCTGAACCTTCAGGACGGCTCTTTTGAGGAAATTGGGCTTTCCCGAGGGATGGCATTGGATCCCCGGGGCCGGGCCCGTGCGGGAATGGGGATAGATGCAGGTGTAGTGGATTCTACGGAGGAACCGACTATTTTTATTGGGCACTTCGAAGATCAAATGAATGGTGTCTACCGGCGTACCCCGTCAGGATTCTTTGAAGAACGAGGCCCTAGCAGCAGAATCGGTCCCTTGAGTCTTCCGGCACTCACCTTCGGCATGGTTTTATTTGATGCAGATTTAGATGGGGACCTGGATCTATTGGCCGCCAATGGCCATATCAATCCACAGGCCAGTGAGCGGAGTGACATTGCAAGTTACAAGCAGCTCCCCCAACTTTTCCTGAATAATGGTCACGGTATGTTCACGGACGAATCCCGAAAACTTGGACTGACGCTCCCCATGGTTGGGAGAGGTGCCCTTACTGCAGATATTGATCTTGATGGAGATATTGACGTTCTGATCACGGAAAACAATGGGGGAGCCCGGTTATTTCGCAATAATCTCCATCCCGAGGCAAACTACCTACGTATCCGGCTGCACGGCATGTCCGAGGATGCAACGATTACCCTTCAGACTGGGTTGCAGAAACAATTCCGTCGAATTCGGGCAGGACACAGCTATGCTTCTCAGTCCGAAAAGGCAGTGACGATCGGACTAGGAAACGTCCAACATGTTGATACGCTCACCGTATTCTGGCCGAGTGGCTTTGTCACGCGGCGCACGAATATTCCCGCCAACCAGACCCTCGAGTTACGGGAAACAGACCTATGAGAGTTCTAGCCTTGTCCATCTTGCTGATGCTCTTTGGATGTACCTCTTCTGACAGGCAACCGGACGTCACCCAATTTATTTTCCGAGGCAATGAGGCATTCCAGGCTGGCGACTACACCGCAGCCCTGAGATACGCCGATAGCGCACTGGCACACAACGGCAATTCCTCTGATGCATACTTCCTTCGTGGACGGGCATATTTCGAGCTTGAGCAATGGGACCATGCGGAAGCTGCATATCTGGCCGTCATTGATCTTGAACCTGACTACCCCGGTGTTCGACACAACCTTGGGAATATCTATTATTTCCAGAGACAGTACCGGAGTGCACTCACGCAATTTATTCAGGCCACAAAGAGCAGTACTTCTGCAAACTCCTGGCATGCTGCAGGAGCAGTGTATAGTGCTCTATCGCAGCCCGACAGCGCGGCTGCTGCGTTTGAACAAGCAATTCGTTTAGACTCTTTTTACGGACCTGTACACACTAGCTTTGCTGATTTGCTGGAAGAGCAGGGACATTACCCCGAGGCCCTGGAGCGAAGCAGGATTGCCTTGGCAATCCGCCCTAATTATCTTCCAGACCTCCTCCGGCAGGGAAGGCTTTTATTGCGGCTCAGCCATTTGGATGAAGCCGCTGCACTTTTGCAACCCCTCGTCACAGAATACCCGCACCATGCCGAACCCCGATACCTCTTGGGCCAGGCGCTGCAGCAGTCCGGGTTCCTGGAGCAATCGGCCAAATTCTTTTCAGAGGCAGACTCACTCCGGGAGATTGAGCAAAGGCGGGGGCAATTGGCAAACACTGCAGAGACGCAACCGACAAATTTTCAGGCACAAGTGGACTATGCCACTGCGCTTCGCCGCTCCGGTCTTCTTGAGGAATCCCTGAAAAGATACCTCATTGCACAGGCACTTCGCCCGGAGAACCTGGACCTGCAATTCCACATCGCCACACTGGAAACAGACCTTGGAAGTCTTGCAAATGCTGAAGAAAGGTTACTGCGGATTTTGGCTGCTGATTCAAGCTATGTACTTGCCTGGCTGAGCTTAGCAACTGTGTACGGAAAAACAAACCGTACTACCCCGGCAACAAACGCCTTGCAGCAAGCCGCTCGGATCAACCCTGATCATCCAGCCGTGCAGCAATTCCTGGCACGAATGCCATCCCGATCATCACAATGAAGAAAGGATCTCCCAAGGTAGATCCCCGAACCACTCAGCCCGAACGGATTCCCAACCGAAAATCATCTGCGAAAACCCTGTTGAAGCCCTATCAAATAAATGACTCAAGAACAGGGCAATGGCCTGACGTGGTTTACGATTTTTCGTTGGTGTAGACAAATTATTCCACTCCAGTTGGGTATTTATGAAAACCTTTTCGTATATTCTCTGTTTGCGAAAATATCGCAGGCATGTCTTGTATATTTGTTGGCAACCTGCAATACTCTGAAAT
>JAPPBZ010000081.1:0-1267 GCA_026702635.1 Bacteroidota bacterium | reverse complement strand
TTCACCAACATTGGGAACCCCATGAAACACACACTTACCCCATTATTAGCCCTCGCACTCGTGCTTGTAGGAGTCACAAATGTGCAAGGCCAAGCCGGTCCTCCGCTGGGAGACGACTTCATTTTCTTTGTCGACGAAATCAGCACGATGGTTCCAGAGAACGATCTCATGGTTGTTGACGATCCTACAGATGCCACAAACAAGGTCATTGAGTTTGGGTACGCAAACTGGTCATTCAATGCGTTCCGTTGGCCTGCTGACGTAGGCGTGGATATCTCACAAAACCGGGAAGATGGGGATGTCCTTCATGCCCGGATCTGGGTCCATCCCGAAAATTCTAATGCAGATGGTACGAAGGAAAGAATTCAGATAATGTTTGAAGATAAGACCGATGGAGACGGCGCGAACGACGGATCAGCCGACCTACCCTTCCGCTTGGTCTGGCATATTCCTGAAAGCATGCGTAATGGTGAGTGGCACGAGATCTCTGTTCCCCTGCCACCCGCCACCTACGCCGAACTGGAAGCGGCGAGAGAGGCCGGGGAGTTGGATGGCTTGGACAGCTTGTGGTACTATGCTGGTGCATGGTCAAATGGTGGATTTGGGGTCGGACTTACCGATAGATTGGGCCCTAATACTGAAGATAACCCTAACCTTTGGGCAGAATTTGAGTGGACGAACGTTCAGACCCTTGGGGTACAATTTGACCATCAAGATGGGGGAAATTCGATTTATATAGATGATGTCTACATCGGGGCCGCGGATCTCCTAGCTGATGACACTGACCCACCAGCCCCTGGTGACGCTGGCCCACCTCTCGGAGATAACTTCATCTTTTTTGTCGAAGGAGTCAACACGATGGTTCCAGAATTCACTGGAAACGTGATTGATGACCCCTCCGATCCTTCAAACAAGATCACGGAATTCACATATGGCGATTGGTCGTTCCAGGCATTCCGTTTTCCTCCAGAAGTAGGCGTGGATATGACACAAAACCGGACGGACGGGGATGTTCTCCATGCCCGAATCTGGGTTGACCCCGAGAACGCGGGGAAACCTAATGTTCAATTGTTGATGGAGGACAAAGCTTTGACAGACCCGGGGGACGATGGTGCACTCGACGACCTGCCATTCCGTTTGGTCTGGCGGATCCCTGAAAGCATGCGTGATGGCCAGTGGCATGAAATCTCTGTACCCCTCCCGCCTGCCACGTATACCGAACTGGAGGATGCCAAAGCAGCCAATGAGCTTGATGGCTTGAACAGCC
>JAPPBZ010000146.1 GCA_026702635.1 Bacteroidota bacterium | reverse complement strand
TTGGCAGCCAAATACATCCACCCCATCGTCCTTTGGTGAGGAAGGGGCTGAAACTTGACCGATGGGGAATCAAGAAATTGTTCAATACGGGCGATTGTCCCCAGGACCCCATCAATCATCCCATAGATAAGTCCGTGCTGCAGTGCTTCAACCGTAGATGTCCCAAACGCTCCTTCTGGAGGAGTCAGGGATACATTGGGCAATTTCGCGGTGTAATCGGCTAAAGCACGATTAGATAGGGTAGGGCTGGGCATGATCACTCCGCCCAGGAAAGATCCATCTGCTCGTACGACATCAATCGTAATTGCGGTTCCGGCATCAATAATGATCTGAGAAGTACCTCCCGGATACCAAGCCGCACATGCTGCAGCCAGTCTGTCAGGGCCTAGATTTTCAGGAGGGGTATAGTCGAGTCGGATTGGGAAAACAGCACGACTATTAACCTCAAATATAGGTGCGTCTGTGAGTTCAGCAATTCTGGAGATAAGAACCTCGGACTGTTGAGGAACGACACTGCATAATCCAATTCGGTAGGGCGGGGTTTGCGTATTCCATGTAGCAATACGTGCCAAGGCTTCCTCTATGGAAGATTCAGTTGCTGTTGCCAGAGTCCGATCTTCTGCAAACAGGCCAGTTTTAATGGCGCTGTTGCCGATATCAATCGTCAACCATACGGAGCGAGACATTTCCTGCATAGATTGTACGGGTTCCAGTACTGGTTTCTAAAATTAATGCTCCAGATTCATCAATGCCGATGGGTGTGCCGATAATCTCCTCGTCCATCCCGATCACCCGACAACTTTGGCCAATCCAGACTAGGTTATCTGTATAATTCCTCCGGATGACAGAGGGGTCCGTTAACATTAAGTCCAGGTTTTTCTCCAAGTTCAACAAGACCGATGCCATCAGAACTGCTCGGTCAATCGGCTGCCCGGTAGAGAGCAGCAGGGAGGTTGCAAACTTGTCTAATTCCTTGGGAAACACGGTCTGATTCACGTTGATACCGATTCCAAGTATGATTGGAGTCATGGCCGAACTAACGGTTTGTAAAAGCATCCCACAGACTTTTTGTCCATTGAGCAGGATATCGTTCGGCCATTTCAGTTGCGGTCTACGGAGTGCAATGACATCTGCAATAGCATCGGCTACCCCCAGACAGGCAGTCAGGGGCAAGAGCCCGATTCGTTTGCCAGAAATTTCAAGATCCAGGATGATGCTGAAGGTAAGGTTCAGCCCTGCATCTGCGTTCCAAGTGCGGCCCTGTCGGCCGCGTCCAGATGTTTGGTAATCTGCTGCAAATACAGTTCCATGCGTAGCCCCCCGTTTCGCTGCCTCCAAAGCTAAAGAATTTGTCGACGTTACTTCATCCATGTAATACAACGGATGGCCCAGAAATCTTGTGCTCAGCAATGAGCTAATTTGTTGACCGAGCAGTGTAGTTGTAGAATGTGACATTACGAGCGAATATCTGCTCTTGTCCAAGCGGAAGCTTCAGTGTAACGTGTGCACTCAAGCGATAAGGGACCCAAGCTGTGCCGATAGGACGAAGTTGGAGTAGGTAACGGGAGGATTCTCCAAACAAAATTGTACTACTGAAATTATGAAGATTCGCAGAGATTAATTTGTTGGAAGCGGTATCATACATATAGGAGGCCGTCACCCCTTCCTGTGCACTGCCCAATCTGGCTTGGACTGTGATCTCATACGCCGGACGTGTCCAATAAGTGATATCTTCCCGTATCTGGTAAGAAAACTCGTCTTTGAACCGTTCCATCAGATAGGGAACGTCATCGGGCATCATGGCCTCGGCCAGCCCGGACAGATCCAGAGCTGCGACAGAATCCGAACCCACGACTACAGTTACGGAACCAGACGTATCGACCTTCACTAGACGAGTAAAAGACTCATATTCACGCGCGGTCCTGTTTTCTGTGCGATCATGTCGGGTATAAGACCAAGAGGCTATCTCATCAAACGCATTTAGAATTTCGTCCGTTTGGCTTTGGGACAAGATTTCCAGAGCGGCATCGGCAGTTTCTTGTTCTGTTTCACTTGGCGGTGGGAGGGGAGTGGAACAGGACATGCAAAAGGGAAGACAAACAATTGCTGCCAGTCCGAAGATAAACCGCATTTGAGTCAGAATGCGAGGCATCAGAAGCAGAAGGTCGAATTCATGAGAGATTGTTCGTCTTGGAGATATTTTCTGATGAGTTGCAATGTAGCTATTAATTTTATTCCTCCCGCTTATTCTCAGGCGGACACCCCCGCGGTATTTCATTTGTACATTACAAACAGCGTCCGGAATAAACGTTATCAGAGGTTTTTTGATGCCTTGCCTCACTCGTTCCAACTCACCAGAATGCCCCAGACAGTCGGCGTCTATCCTTGCAATGTGCAGGAGAATTCGTACGAACGATACCGACGAGGCTCGAGAGTTGGTCAGAGTAACCATGATCTTGGGTCCACTGGATTCGTCATGGACGAATTCAATACGGAAGAATTGACTAACTTCACGACAATCAGACTGTGAACCTTGTTGGTGGTTCAGGCTTAAAATTGCGGTCTCCAAGGTTGCCTCGAAGCATAAAGATTGAGGTTCAAAAGGGGATTATATGAAGCACCGTACTTCGAAGTGATAAATTATTTGATGGAAATGGAACGCTCGGGACTATTACAAGGCAAAAAAGGAGTCATCTTTGGAGCCCTGAATGAAAGTAGTATTGCTTGGGCAATCGCCAAAGCAGCTCATCGGGAAGGAGCACAATTTGCCCTTTCAAATGCTCCAGTTGCAAAACGATTGGGGACACTGGAGGGTCTAGCTGAGTCGGTCGACAGCCCTGTAATTTGGGCGGATGCAACCAAAGACGCTGATTTGTCTTCGCTCTTTAATGAACTCAAAGAACATTATGGGCAGATAGATTTTATCGTTCATGCGATTGGCATGGGGGTCAATGTCCGTAAACGCCGCTCGTACGAGAAATTAAATTATGACTGGTATGCTAAGACGTTGGATGTCTCTGCGGTTAGTTTGCACCGGATCGTGCACCACGCAATGGAGAGTGAGGCCCTAAAGGAGGGAAGTTCAATTCTAACCATTTCCTATATCGGAGCACAGCGCTCATTCTCCCATTACTCAGAGATGGGAGATGCGAAAGCATTACTCGAAAGTATTGTACGGACCTGGGGGGCGCGGCTTGGCGAGCACAAGATTCGCATCAATGCGATCTCACAGAGCCCTACCCAGACTACAGCGGGGCAGGGTATATCTGGATTCGATGCCATGTTTGAATTCGGGAAGAATATGTCACCTCTGGGGAATGCAGATGCGGACAGTTGTGGAGACTACGCGGTTACGCTTTTGAGCGATCTGACACGTATGGTTACCATGCAGACCTTGTATCATGATGGTGGGTTCAGCAGTATCGGGATTACAAATGCGATGGTTGAGCCCATGATGCGGATGCTGAATCCCGAGCAGTCATGACCAAGTCTACGCGATGCATTCGTTATTTTGCAAAACTGCAATGATGCATCTGGCAATTTGTGCAACAATCGCACTCAATCTCTTCTCGATTGATTCGTATGCGTCACAGTCCTTGGAAAGGGAAGCCGCCGATCTGTATTATGTGACGGGTCAAACGGTCAGTTTGTACAGGGATGTTGAGCAGACGAAGCCTTACTTGCGGCTTCGCTTCAGAGAGCCCGTCTCAGTCGTCTCTTCGGAGGGATCAGTGAAGCAGGTGCGCACCATGGATGGCGCATTGGGGTATGTGGATGCGGATGAGATATCAAATATCTGGATTCTCATTTCGAAGCGGCGTAAGCAGGTCACACTCCACCAAGGTATGCGGGTCTTATCTGAGTTCAGGGCAGATTTTGGCTACAATGCGTACTCGGACAAAAATATTCGTGGCTCGGAAGAGGAACCTGACCAGTGGCGGACCCCAGAGGGGGTCTTTTATGTCGTTAAGAAGAACCCATACAGCAAATTTTATCGGGCTTTTTTGCTGAATTATCCCAACGCGGAAGATGCCGAGCGGGGAAAGCGGGACGGTTTGATTAGTCAGGAAGACTATGAAGCCATCATGTTGGCTGAAAAAAGGGGAACACCTCCACCCATGGGGACAATCCTGGGTGGATTCATAGAGATTCATGGTAACGGTACTGGCCTCGCATCAAATTGGACGGAGGGATGTGTAGCTGTTCGGGATGAAGACATGGATTTTATGTGGTCGTATGTTCAGGAAGGAACCCCTGTGGTTATTGAGAAATCGGGAAATAATCCCAAGGGTTTAACCATAATTTTTGCGGGAGAATCTCGTCGAAGTAATGGACACATGGGAAAAACCAAACTCGATGCTTTACGATGGCAACGCTCTCCCCGTGAATCCTTATTATCGGGTGAGGCGTAAAGTAAGAAAGGTTGAGCCCAATGAATAGATTGTTCACGTTGTTGATGCTTTCTTTGTTCGTGCCTGCCACGCTCGCACAGGTACGTGCGCCAAAGCCATTGGAACTCAGTTCGGATTCCCTTGAAGGGCCGGTGTTTGTCGTTCCTGTCAATGGTATGATTGATAATGGTCTGGCCCGTTATATTGATCGAGCCGTGCGTGATGCAACCAACCAAGGTGCAGTGCTTACGGTATTTGAGATTGATACATTTGGGGGGCTTGTAGATGCTGCGGACAAGATTCGGAAGACATTATTGGATGCGGAAATGTCTACGGTTGCATTTATTGACAAGAATGCAGCCTCGGCCGGTGCACTGATTTCCTATGCAGCTGATCACATTGTAATGGTGCCAGGGGCTTCTATTGGTGCAGCAACAGTAGTTGAAGGAGTGGGTGGAGACGAAGCACCGGATAAATATCAGAGCTACATGCGCGGCTTGATGCGATCAACTGCCGAAGCGAACGGCCGGGACCCACAGATTGCAGAATCAATGGTGGATCCGTCTCTTGAGGTAGAAGGTGTATCCGAGAAAGGCAAAGTGTTGACACTCAGCGCTACGGAAGCGTTGGAATTTGGGGTAGCGGATCAGATTCTGGAAACGACCGATGCAGTGATTGCTGCCTATGGTCTGGACAGCCCAACCTTGGTAGCCCATCGCGAGACTACGGCAGAACGTGTGCTCCGGTTTCTTGGATCTCCTGTGGTTCAGTCGATCCTGATGCTTATGATGCTTGGTGGACTCTACTTTGAATTGCAAACTCCGGGGGTGGGGTTTCCAGGAGCCGTAGCACTCTTGGGGATCGCATTGTTCTTTGCGCCCCACTACCTGCTGGGACTTGTCGAGGTGTGGGAGATTCTACTGTTTATACTTGGTGTTGGGTTGATTATCGTTGAATTGTTCGTATTCCCAGGGTTCGGTATTGCGGGTATATCAGGTCTAGTCCTGGTCTTGTTCTCATTGGTTGCTGCGCTGATAGGCAATGTAGGTTTTTCATTTCCTCCAATCTCCAGTGTAATGCCAAGTGTCTATACACTGGCAGTGACCATGGCGATTCTAGCTGTAGGGTTGATCATGGCCGTACGCG
>JAPPBZ010000300.1 GCA_026702635.1 Bacteroidota bacterium | reverse complement strand
GGACTTGCCAAAGAAAGCGGGAATGAGCGTTTCGCCTATGATGCGTACCGCCGTTTTATTGATATGTTTGGAGATGTCGTGATGGGTGTCCACCATCACTACTTCGAAGAAGCAATCGCTTCGATGAAAAAAGCTAAAAAAGTCACCGATGATCTGGACTTGGATGCAGAGGACCTGAAGATTTTAGTACTGGAATTCAAGTCTATCTACGAAAAACATACTGGCCATTCCTTCCCCACCGATCCGCAAATACAATTGGAGCATTCAATTAATGCGGTATTTAATTCATGGGACAGTATGCGCGCAATCAAGTACCGCCGTATTAATAAGATTACCGGCTTATTAGGTACTGCTGTCAATGTGCAGGCGATGGTCTACGGGAACATGGGGGAGAGCAGTGGAACTGGAGTCTGCTTTACCCGCAACCCTTCGAACGGAGAACCCGAGCTTTACGGTGAGTATCTGGTCAATGCTCAGGGAGAGGATGTCGTTGCTGGTATTCGTACGCCGAAACCTATCTCGGAAATGACCAATGAATTTCCACGACCCTATAAAGAGTTATTGGAAATGACCACTGCACTCGAAAAACATTACCAGAACATGCAGGATATCGAGTTCACGATCCAGGACGGATCGCTCTACATCCTGCAAACCCGTAACGGAAAGCGGACCGGGCGTGCTGCCCTTCGCACGGCTGTAGATCTGGTGAATGAAGGGATCACCGACAAAGTTACCGCCGTCCGGGATCTCGTTGAGCCTGGACATCTTGATCAACTGCTCCATCCGGGATTCAAGGATGAACTTGCTTATCAGGATGACGTCCTGGCTACCGGGTTACCTGCTTCACCTGGAGCTGCGGTTGGACGAGTTGTCTTTACCGCGGACGAAGCTGAGGCCTGGGCAAAAGATGGCAAAAAAGTGATTCTGGTCCGTATTGAAACAAGCCCGGAAGATGTGGGCGGGATGGATGCGGCCCAGGGAATTTTAACCTCAAGAGGCGGGATGACCAGCCATGCGGCCGTTGTGGCACGTGGTTGGGGAAAACCCTGTGTTGCAGGCTGCGGAGATATCGTGATCAGTTATGCAACCAAATCTTTCAAGGTTGGACACCGGATTATCTCCGAAGGGGACTGGATCAGTATTAACGGTTCATCCGGTGAGGTCATTCTTGGGGCACAGGAACTCGTCAGTGCCCAAATGAGTGAGGACTTTGCAACATTTATGGAGTGGACGGATGAGGTTCGCCCAATGGGAGTGCGGACCAATGCCGATACCCCTGAAGATGCGGCAAAGGCCATCTCCTTCGGAGCTGAAGGAATTGGGCTTTGTCGTACGGAACACATGTTCTTCGAAGGACATCGTATCCAGAATGTCCGGGAGATGATCTTGGCCGAGTCCGAAAGCGCACGTGAGGCTGCACTCAGCAAATTGCTACCCTTCCAGAAAGAAGACTTCCTTGGAATCTTCCAGGCGATGTCCGGTATGCCAGTCACGATTCGATTACTGGACCCACCACTCCATGAATTTCTCCCGCATGATCAAGCTGGCAAATCAGAAATGGCTGACCTGATGGGCGTTCCTGTCAGCGAAGTGGAAGCGAAAATTGAGGAACTTCATGAATTTAATCCGATGCTTGGACATCGCGGCTGCCGCCTCGGGATTACCTTCCCCGAAATCACGACCATGCAGACACGGGCAATTATTGAGGCCGCCGTGGAAGCCAAGAACGCGGGGATTGATCCTCACCCAGAAATCATGGTGCCTCTGATTGGAACCGTAGAAGAATTTCGGAACCAGAAGGCCCTGATTCAGGAAACTGCAGAAACGGTATTCAAAGAAACGGGAACCCGTGTAGAATATCTGATCGGAACCATGATTGAGGTCCCGCGAGCGGCATTGACTGCAAAAGAGATCGCAAAGGAAGCAGATTTCTTCTCCTTTGGCACGAATGATCTGACACAGATGTGCTTCGGGTATAGCCGGGACGATGCCGGAAAATTCCTGCCTGGCTATGTAGAGCAAAAAATTCTGCCGGACGATCCATTTCAGGTCCTTGATCAGGAGGGGGTCGGCCAGCTTGTTCAAGTCGCTACAGAAGGTGGCAAAGGCGCCAATGCCGGCTTAAAGGTTGGCATTTGTGGGGAGCATGGCGGAGAACCGCAGTCCGTTGCATTCTGCTACCGCCTGGGACTGGATTACGTGTCTTGTTCTCCGTTCAGAGTTCCAATTGCACGTCTGTCTGCGGCACAGGCACATTTGGCAGAGAAATAAGCCGATGCTTGCGCTGAGGGATCGGCCTTTCGGTCATGTGGGTGTCTGAAAGGCCGATTTCGCAAGCTCCGCACCTGATTCGGGAAGCTGGCGCGGACACTCTTCGGGAGACGCAGGTCTACTCTGGTGGATTCCCACGCGGAACGAAGGCCTGAATCCCTGTGATCGCACGCCCGAGTATAAGACCGTGAATATCGTAGGTGCCCTCATAAGTATTGACGCTTTCCAGGTTGACCATATGGTGAATTACTCGGAATTCGCCACTGATTCCGTTGCCGCCCAACATATCGCGTGCCGTTCTTGCAATCTCTAAAGCGGTGTTGCAATTGTTGCGTTTCGCCATGGAAACCATTTCAGGGATGGCCTGATCTGCATCCATGAGCTTGCCAATCCTCCATGCCAACAGCTGCATTTGCGTGATGTTCGTAAGCATATTGGCCAGCTTTGTCTGTACGAGTTGCATCGCTCCAAGCGAATGTCCAAACTGGCTTCGCTCCATCACATACCGACGCGCTCGTTCAAAGCAATTTTCTGCCGCCCCACAGGCTCCCCAAACGATGCCGTAGCGAGCACTATTGAGACAGGTGAATGGTCCCCGGAGTCCCCGAACCTCCGGAAATACTCTTGCATCTGGAACAAATACATCACGAAGTACAATTTCTCCTGTGATCGAAGCCCGGAGGCTCATCTTATTGCCGGTCTTTGGAGTTGTAAGCCCTTCGCTATCCCGCTCAACGAGAAATCCCCGAATGACACCAGGATCTTCCTTGGATTCTTTTGCCTTCGCCCACACGACCGCGATATCCGCAATCGGGGAGTTGGTGATCCACATTTTCGCTCCGTTCAATCTCCAACCGCCGGAAACGCGAACTGCCGTCGTTTCCATTGAGCCGGGGTCAGATCCATGATTCGGTTCGGTTAATCCGAAACACCCTATGATCTCCCCTGTAGCCAGACGGGGAAGAAAGGTCGTCCGCTGCTCCTCTGTGCCAAACTTCCATATGGGCAGCATCACTAGGGAGGATTGTACCGACATAAATGAACGGTATCCCGAGTCTATACGCTCCAGTTCACGCGCCACCAGTCCATAGGCCGTGTAACTGACTTCAGCACCGCCATACTTTTCGGGAATGAACGCTCCCAGGAGTCCAATCTCCCCCATTTCTTTTGCGATTTCCGCATGGAAAATCTCCTCTTGGTTGCCCTCGAGTGCACGGGGTTCAAGCTTTTCCTGTGCATATCGTCTGGCAGATTTCCGGATCAGATCTTCCTCTTCACTCAACGTGCCCTCCAAATAAAGCACATCATCAATCTTCAGCGACATATTTTCGGTTTTGGGTATGTTTGGGTTGAATGGGTCCCACTCATCATCGTCTCCCAATCTTTTGCAACATTTTCAACTCTCTCCCGGCTTGTCTCACCTCGAACGGAGTATCAATTACCCGAATGCCCGAGGGTTGATCCTCGCTCCCGGCGGGTGAATCTGTAAAAGCCGTTCGTACATCACAGCCAGAATACGGTTCATCCGCAACATATCTGTTATCTTAGGGTTGGAAATGCCGTCCATAAATTTGCACTGCTGCGATGCGACTGGGTTTTAGTGGAATTTCGTTCTTCTTGATTGTCTTCTTTGCAACGGCGCCTGATCTGCACGCCCAAGGCTTCCCGCGCCCTAGGTTAGGGGTCGGAATGAGTGCGGTGGTGGGTACCGGGGATCAGGCGGTCGGCATCGGAATAGACACACGCCTCGCCTGGGTGGTAAACGCAGACCTTTCGATTGGTACCAGTGCCAACTTCGTCAACTATATCCTGAAGGGTCGGAATGACGCGGCCTATTTTTTCCATCCGACGGTTACGGCCATTGTCACATTGGATGCTGCAGATGTACGCTCACCCTATCTGATTTTTGGGCTTGGTGCGAATATAACACTGGGTGGCGATGCCAACTCGGCTGAATCCGGTCCCTCGATCAATGCCGGTATGGGATGGGCATTCTCGCTCCAGGCTACATCCCTGTATGTCGAATTTATCCCTTCTTTGATTGTAGTTGAATCATCGGTTGAAATGCAGCTTCCTGTCCGCTTCGGTGTCATTCTATAGGGCCCCGATACGGTTTGCCGACCAAGGTCTCGATTCGTTAGCTGGACATATATGCCTGCGACTTATAGATTCTCTCTGACCCGTCGTTGATTTCGATCGCTTGTGACGATGCTCTCGGGTTGATAAACAAGTCAAGAAACTCCCCGCTCAGGATGCAATGGTGATCCTGATCTCTAATCCCATCACTGATTCGCTAGCGCAATGGATCTGAGCCGCCAGAGTGCATCCCTCTATGTGCATATTCCTTTTTGCACGCAACGGTGCTCGTATTGTGATTTTTACTTCGTGACCACAAAGCATGGCCACGACAAATTCGTTGACGCACTTTGCCTGGAAATCACACAGGTCGCTCAGAATTTTCCCGATACACGCTTGTCCACTGTGTATTTCGGGGGAGGCACACCCTCACGCCTATCCCCACAGGCTATCGCCCGGATTCTGATGCAAATTCACACCTGCTTTGATACGCACTCGGTTTGCGAAATTACACTGGAAGCAAACCCGGAGGATATCACTTCTACAGGGCTTGAAGAACTCAAAAATGCCGGGATTACCCGAATCAGCCTTGGTGTTCAATCTTTCAGGGATGAAGAGTTACGTTTTATGAACCGGTGCCACAGCTCAGAGCAGGCATCCCGCGCCTGCGATCTAATCCATGCAGCCGGATTTACCAGTTGGTCCCTTGATTTAATCTTTGGAATTCCGGGAGCATCCGCACAGGGATGGCAGGATAATTTGCAGCGTGCCGCAGAAACTGGTGTGCCGCATATTTCCACCTACAGCTTAACGATTGAACCACGTACACCCCTGCATAAGCAGGTTCAGAGGGGGATCGTCAAACCGGCCCCCGATGAACAAGTAGCCGATCAATTTCAGCAGGCAATGGTCACGCTGAAGTCCCTCGGATTCGAGCACTACGAAATATCAAGCTTTGCACGTCCAAAACATCGCTCAGAACACAATATGCGTTACTGGCACCACACGAACTATCTTGGAATCGGCCCCAGTGCTCATTCATTCTGGTGGCAGGATGGCCAAGCTCTCAGATGGGAAAATGTCCGAAATCTACGTGCCTATACCGAGATGGTAACCAAAGAACATTCCCCTGTAGGCAATAGAGAAATCCTTTCCGATAATGACCTGACCCGAGAGAGAATCATGCTGGC
>JAPPBZ010000122.1 GCA_026702635.1 Bacteroidota bacterium | reverse complement strand
ACCGCCGAGGCGGAAGCCCGCACCCGCGCCCTCGAGTTCGAAACCCTTGAAGATTGAACTTGAGCGCCGGGCGCGGGCGGAAAGTTCGGAAGAGGCCGAGAGGATTCTCCAATCGGCTCACCGCTACGAATTTGATAAGGATGGAGACGATGTCAGTATTCAGTCGAGAGTGGAAGAGGAGCGCAGGCAAATGCGATGGCGCAAGGGCTCGGGTATTAAAATTCGACTGACCGTACGCGTACCCGAGAAATACGATGTCGACTTCAAATCAGGTGCCGGTAATATCACCATTACGTCAGTCACCGGAGAAAAAACAGGACGTACGGGAGCAGGCAATATCATACTGGAGGACATTGAAGGTGAGGTAGATGTAAAATCCGGAGCTGGAAATGTTGAGATCTCCGGGAATTTGGAGGAGGCAGATGTCGTGACAGGGGCCGGGAATCTATCCATCTATGCTCAAGTTGATGCATTACATGCGGTAGCAGGTACGGGGAATGTAACCGTGGAAATGCTGGGACAACCCCGAGGAGAAAGTAAACTGCGCACAGGTGCCGGCAATGTATCGCTCTCGTTGCCTGAAGATGTTCAAGCCGAGGTACGCGGGACTGCAAGTCTGGGGACGGTGACCTGTGAGTTTCCGATTGAGGTCTCCAAGAAGCTTCTGTCCCACTCATTTTCCGGCGAACTCAATGGGGGCGGCAATGCGTCAATTGTCATGGCTGCCGGAGTCGGGAATGTGTCGCTGCGCCGACATTAATTAGGGAGTGACCTCGTGTCGGGCAGCCAGCCTGATCACCACGTTGAGGACAGTAGTGCACCAGCCGTTGGATGCCTCGCACCGTGGGCGTGTAGAATAGACCGAAACAGACAGAGGTTATCCAACCCAGCCTTGTAGCCTCAGTTACGCAGATAACCGAGAAAGATCTCTGCTATCCTAAAGGCACCCTGCCAAATTTATCAAGGGGAACGCAAGAGTTACACGGCTTTTTCATTTTTATGGAACCGCAGCGACGCAGAAGGTTCTAACCGAGTTTGAACGCTAAGAAATCGAATGGAAAGAAATTCTATGCGTCTGCCGTTTAGGACAGCAGCGGTAATTGGTGCGGGTACCATGGGAGCTCAGATCGCAGCTCATCTAGCTAATGCTGGCGTCCAAGTGCTGCTTTTGGATCTATCCGCAGAAGGTTCTGATCCGCGCGCCCTGGTCAAAAAGCGTCTGAAAGGTGCGTCAAAATTGAAACCGAGTCCGTTTTTCACAAAGGCCACCAGCCAACGTATTCGCTGTGGAACGATTGAGCATGACCTGGAGAAAATTTCGGAGGTCGAATGGGTGATTGAAGCCGTGGTGGAGCGCTTGGACATCAAACAGGCCTTGCTGGAAAAGATTGAGGCGCATACAGGCCAAGACAATATCGTATCCACTAACACTAGCGGCATCCCGATCCGTGCGCTTGTTCAGGGGCGTAGCCCGGAATTTCGGCAACGTTTTCTGGGTACACATTTCTTTAATCCGCCACGGTACCTTAGCCTCCTTGAAGTAATCCCCCATGCCGACACAGCCCCCCAAGTACTGGACAAGATTGCATGGTATGCCCGCGTCCACCTAGGCAAGAATGTTGTACAGGCCAATGATGTCCCCTACTTCATTGCCAATCGGATTGGGATATATGGCATGATGGGAGCGATCAACCAATTCGTCACCGGAGGCTACACGATTGAGGAAATTGATACGCTGACAGGACCGCTGGCCGGTCGCCCAAAATCAGCCACATTCAGGACGGCCGATCTGGTTGGGCTGGATGTGATGCAGCTTGTGTGCGCGAACCTCTATGAGAGCGTTCCTCAGGACGAAAGCAGAGAGCGTTTCAGCGTGCCGCCCGTACTGAAAGAATTGGTAAGTCAAGGAGCACTGGGAGCAAAGACCAAAGCGGGGTTTTACCGGAAGGAAGGCCGCACAATTCGGTCACTCAATCTCGCTTCGGGGCAATATGAAGACCCTTCGGAACTGGATCTCGGAGATCTGCGCAAAATCAAATCGGCAGGACCGCTCCATCGGCGTCTCTCGGCATTGTTTGAAGATGAAGGACGTGCGGGAGCTTTCTTTCGCACCACAATGCTTGATCTCATGGCGTACGCTGCAAGGAGAATCGGTGAGGTGACCGATAGCCCGGCACGCGTCGATCAAGCGATCTGTTCAGGGTTTGGCTGGGAGATGGGGCCATTTGAAACATGGGATGCGATTGGGTTTGACACCGTGAGGAAGGCTATGACCAAGGAGGAGCTCGTGCTGCCTAAGTGGGTGTTGGACATGCCAAGCGATGCATCTTTCTATACTGACCGAGGGGTTTATATCCCGGCCCAAAAAGAATATGAAGTTCAAAAGGTATCCGCCGCAGAGCGTTCCTTGGCATCCATCAAGCTGGATTCAGGAGAAGACCTGTGGTCGAACGAGGAGTCAGGACTAGTTGATTTAGGAGACGGGGTTGCGTTATTTGAATTCCGCTCCAAGGCCTGTACACTGGGAGGCAAGGTGATTGGCGGCATGCTGGAGGCGATTGACCGGGTTGAAAACAGTCCAGATTTGTGCGGATTGGTGATTGGGAACGAGGGGAATCACTTTTCTGTGGGAGCCAACTTGGCAGAATTGGCTGGAGCACTGCAGTCCGGCAAGTTTGGGGAGATTGCCCAGTATATTGCCCATTTCCAATCGGCAATGCAGCGGGTACACTATGCGCGCAAACCCGTGGTGGTGGCTGCCCATCAACGAGCACTTGGCGGAGGATGCGAGCTCATCATGTCTTCTGCGAACCCCGTTGCCGCTGCAGAAACGTATGCCGGTCTTGTGGAGTTGGGGGTTGGCCTGATTCCAGCGGGTACAGGAAGTATGCGACTTGCAGCGAAGGCCAGCGGAGAGAATCATGGATATGACAGTAACTTGCTGCTTGATGTGATGCGGTACTTTGAGGCGGTTGCCAAGGCAACGGTTTCCACCAGTGCAGAAGAGGCGCGTGATTTGGGCTTTCTTCCTGATCATGCATGTATTGTGATGAATAGTGCGAGACGTTTTCACGCAGCAAAACATGAGGTCCTGCGGCTTTCTGCCCAAGGTTATCGTCCTCCGGTGCCCCAAACTATTCGTGTACTCGGACGTCCTGGGGCGGCAGCGTTAAATACGGCGGTTTACCAGTTACATCAGGGCAGATTCATTAGCGATTATGACCTGCATCTGGCAAAGCAACTGGCGTATGTGTTTACAGGCGGGGATTTAAGCGGCGCAGAGGAAGTATCCGAGTCCTATCTATTAGACCTGGAGCGGGAAGTGTTTCTCGGTCTTCTGGGACAACCGAAGACACAGGAGCGTATTGCAGGTTTACTGAAACATAATCGGCCGGTCCGCAACTGAGCAATTTTGAAAATGCAATCGTCAGCTGTTATAGTAACTAGTCTGCGCACGCCAGTTGGAAAGGCGAAGCGCGGTGCACTTCGCTTTATGCGTCCTGAGGAAATGGGTGCAGTAGCCGTTCGGGCCGCTTTGAACCATACTCCAAATCTTAGCGCAGAAGAAATTGATGATGTCCTCATTGGGTGTGCTTTTCCCGAGGGATCTCAGGGCATGAATGTGGGTCGCATTATCGCTGGCCGGGCAGGTCTGCCTGATTCTGTGCCGGGAGCCACCGTCAATCGTTTCTGTTCGTCGGGGCTGCAGACCATCGCGATGGCAAATCAGGCAATCGGATTGGGACAGGCCGAGTGTATTATCGCAGGAGGCTCGGAAAGTATGACCCTCGTCCCCATGAGTGGATATTATTTTCAGCCAGATCCCGAAACAGCTGAGCAAAGGCCCGAAGTGTATGTTTCGATGGGGAATACAGCAGAAAATCTCGCACAGAAATACGATATATCCCGTGAAGATCAGGACCTCTTCGCCCTGAGATCCCATGAGAGAGCACTTTCTGCTCAATCGGCAGGCCTTTTTGAAAAGGAACTTATTCCTCTGGATATAAAGCAAAACAGCATTCAGAACGGGACTCCCAAAATGGTCAGCTACCAGTTCAGCATGGATGAGGGCCCAAGAACAGATACGAGCCTGGAAGCACTTAGTCGCTTGAGGCCAGTCTTTCGAAGTGGGGGCAGTGTAACTGCCGGCAATTCTTCTCAAATGTCTGACGGCGCTGCGGCAACCGTTGTGATGTCCGAAGGGATGGCTCAGCGTATAGGTGCGAAGCCACTGGCACGTATGGTTGGCTTTGCCGTGGCCGGCGTAGCCCCGGATCTGATGGGGATTGGTCCTGTACCGGCTATCAAGAACGTCCTTAAGCAGACCGGTCTTAGCCTAGACCAAATTGGATTAATTGAATTGAACGAAGCGTTTGCCGCACAAGCTTTGGCCGTTATCAGGGAAGCAAACCTGGACGAGTCCATTGTAAATGTGCAAGGAGGAGCAATTGCTTTGGGACACCCATTAGGATGCACCGGAGCGAAGTTGACAGCTACTCTACTGCACGCGATGAAGCGAGGCGGTATTCAATACGGGCTATGCACCATGTGCATTGGAGGAGGAATGGGCGCGGCAGCGATCTTCGAGAACCTGAGTAACTCGGGTTAGTGAAGTTATCCGGCAGGCTAAGCCGGAATTCAAGTTTTAAGAAGGAATTGACCGTGGCCTTGATGAGTTGCGCAGTCAACGGCTCCGGTGAGGCTCAGGGGATTGATCTTGGCATGTCGCTTGGGGCGGAAGAGCACACCTGTTCAAGTAGGGCAAGATCGTTGGTACGGTACCCGAAGCTCAGATTGCACAGGCGGTATTGGAGGCTATTAAAGACTGGGATCTAGAATAGGAGAACTGAACTCTTTCTTCCAGTCTTCAATCTGCTCCAGAAACCCTGAAATCAATTCCGGGTGATCCGCGCTAACATCTTCAAACGGATTTTTCTCCACATTAAAGAGCCTGACCTCTCCTTCCGTAGAGGTGAAATGCCACTGGCGCGTACGAACGTAGTACCCCGTTTGACGCTTGCCCATTGGATCGGTCTCAGATCGCATTTGCGTTACCCGTCCAATCAAAGCATCTCTCTGGATGCTGCCTCGACCTTCAATCGCCGGACGCAGGGATACCCCTGGCAGGTACTTCGGTATTTCTATGCCAGCATAATCCAACAGCGTTGGCACCAGATCCGCACTGCTTACAAGTACGTCATCAAAAACGGCAGCATCGATCACACCCGGCCAATTGAAAATTATCGGGGTTCGAAAAGCCTGATCATGTAATGACAGCTTTCCGTTGGGACCGCCATTATTGTAGAGTATGGGTACATCCTTGTATTCTTCAAAGGGGGGCTGTTCCCAACCATTGTCGTTCACATATACGATCAACGTGTTTGAAAGAAGCCCGCGCATTTCCAGATGGTTCAACAAGTCTCCTACTCCGGCATCAAACCATGTGCAATTGCCGTAATACTCCTTGGCTGACTCAGACAGATTGGTATCCCTATACCAAGAATAATATTCTTCAGGGGGATTCAGAGGAACATGCGGCAGGGAGGGCCCATACCACAGGAAGAAAGGGGTATTTAGATTACGGTCAATAAAATCAAATACCGGCTTGGATGTCTCCCGGACGAGCTCTAC
>JAPPBZ010000064.1 GCA_026702635.1 Bacteroidota bacterium | reverse complement strand
ATCGGTTCAATGCTCGTCCTTTTTAAACCAATCAACAGACGATCTCCCTGAAGTGTAAATGGGTTTGTTTGCTCATTCACACGCACTTCCTGCACCGACTCTGCATCCATCATAACAACTTCAATCTGTACTGAGGGGTGCACCAAAGGCACAGCAATATCAAGGATCCCATGTACACTCGCATCCAAAGCAAGCGTCATCTTTGAATCGGAATGGATCTCTACCTCAGCACCCTTGAAGAAACTTGCTTCACGCACAGCCACATTCTGCCACCCTGCATCAGTGCTTCGTAGCCATGCAAACGTCGCGTCCGTTGCGAGCATGTCCAGTTCGCGAGGTTCTGATCGTTGCTGCAGAAAAACATAGTCCAATGTATCCGATCGGGTGAGCCTGGCAGCTACATAGCCCTCTGTGCTTAAGTCCTCAACTTCTGGAACCGGGGCCTCTTGGGAGGCTGGCAAAAGTAGCTGAATGAATGCTGCTTCCTGGCCGACCTGTGCTGCTTCAACATAGCGTTCACGCCGCTCATCTTTGAAAAGGCTAACGTACCCGATCTCCACGCTTAAATCCGCAGATTCTGGCAGTACAAATGCATCCAGTCTCCCGGCAGCTCCAAAGCGGGTTGCGAAGGGAGACCACGACATATAGTTTCCCTCCTGATCGAACGTCCCGCGCCCATGCAAATAAGTCCTGTAGGTATGTTCTTTCGAGCCGTGAACCAAGTCTGAGACAACAAAAAAGTCTTGGTCTATAAAGGCAATCGCCCGACGTAAACGCACATCATCTGGACGGACATAGCCTGTTTCCTTTTCTGCAAACCCAAAGAATTTGGAATCGATCTCGTAGCGAGCCGGAGGAGTAACGTTATATGTAGGCGGCGGCCTAAGCACGCTGTCTGTCACGGGTGGATATCCATCTGCTGTCACAATATTGTGTGCCTTGGCGGTAAGATACCAGGAGTCACGCCGATCATCAGAGAATCCGGCAGGGCCATAACCTGCATCCGGGACCAAAATAGCATCATTCCCCTCCAAGAAAAAAGACAATTGGTCTGGATGATTATGGTTATCCGCCTCGGCAACACCGTGGAAAAGCAGGTACCGGTCACGTGATGCGGGTTCCCAGCTCCTGCGAAAAACGACCTGTCCCCCCTCCAGAAATTGATTCGGGGATACCGACGGGGCAGCGGGCTCAATGGAATTGTCGAACAATATATACTCGTCAATTTCCCACGTCACATCTGCAGTGGCACCTGTGTAATCGTAGCCAATCAGGCGGGTGTTTGCAAAATTCCACTGGCAGATTGCGGCGAAGTCTTCATTGGGATTCAATTCCGTTGGTTTGCCTCTGTATGCAGCCGCCACCATATGGGTAGGAGCCGGTTTGAGATAAGAGTCTTCTATGTTCGGGATCTGCCCGCGTCCCGTACGCACTCTGATCGGCCATTCAAACGCCGGCTGATACTCATCAAATAAATCCACTCCAGATACGTTCAAATAATGCCACAAGAAGGGAATAAAATTCACAGCATTGTACATCCAGTAGTGTCCGCCTTCGCGGTAGATCCCGTCTGCACTAAACTGATATCTCGTCACAGTATTTGCTGCCTCCAGAGCATGTGAGAGCCAGTCTGCAGCCTGGTCATGGTCCGAAAGCACCAATGCGGCCGTCCCGATTGCCCACGCCGGCTTGGACCGATGGTTATGCGGGCGAGGAGCAAGTCGATCACCAACCATGATATTGTCGCGTAGGTACTGCGTCTCTTCTGCGATGCGACGGCGAATCTCGTCGTTCTGATCCGAAGTCAGCTGATGGAAAACCCAATCGTAAGCAGCCGCATAATTCTGCAACCAGGTTGCACGATAAATCTCATCATATGGCTTTTCTCCGGTCTGCGGTACGCCGTCATAGGCTATCAACAACGCCTCAATCGCGGTTTGTAGCGCGGTGGAATCTTCTTCTATCAACCACCAAAAAGCCAAGGTCTTTGCAATTCGGGGCCTGTCATTTTCATCCAGAGTCGATGGATCCCTTTCTCTGTATCTGCGAGCATCCGCCTCGAAACGTTGCCAGAGAACATAGTAGCTTGAATTCTCGTCATTCTTGCGCGAACGAAGCTCTGGGATGAAGTCGGCAGAAAAGTACAGAGATGGGTGCTGCTCCACGGCAGGCAATACTGGCGTGGTATCTGTTTCAAAACCCGTGTACGTGTCGTACCTAGGGTGCTGGGCGACGGCTTGCGCCGCCGGGATCAATAGACCAAGCAACAGCAGCCGATACCAGGCAGCAGCGCCAAGCTGGCCGGGAAGCGATATCATGAATAATCCTCGTGTCTGTTGGCCGCACACGGCATCATGTCCATAGATGCCGGTTTCTCTTCCCTATAAGGCGTAGGTTACACCGACGAGTACGCTGTGCTTGCGTACCCGGTTGTAATCAACATTGGATTCCCATCTATCCTGATAGTGCAGGTTCTGGAATTCATACGCGAGGTCCAGTGTAAGAATGGAGATGCTCGTTCCGAGCCCAACACTGAATGCGTCTCCGGTGGCAGTCTGTCCAACCAAGCCAAACCCTTCGATTCGGAACGGTTGAGGATCGCGCCGAAACCCAGCGCGCAGGAATGTAGCACCGTGCAGGTTCCATTCTGCGCCCAGTCCGATGCCCTGAACCATCCCCCAATCCGGGCCGGAGTCCATTGCACTGCCGAGAACTTTCAAATCCGAGAAGTTCTGCCAGAAATAATCTGCAGCCAATACAATCGAAGGGATGGGACGCAGAACAACACCTGTCCCAATGCGGGCCGGGATCTCAACTTGATGCTCTCCCACCTGCGTGTGATTGCGTGCTCCGCTTTCCTGCGTCTGTTCCCGCCCCATGTTGGTGAACTTTTGACGCAAGTTACTCGCAAACTGGTACGTGACTCCTACGGTAATCATATCGTACTGCCACTGCATTCCAAACACTCCTCTCCAACCACTATACTCAGAGGATCCATCCCACGCGAGAGATCCTGTAGCAGTCTCATAACTGTAGTCATGCGCATCTTCCCTCAACAGAAACAGCCCTACATTGCGGGTATGTTGACGGTCCGTTGAGCTCCCCCAGATCCGGGAAACACGCAAACCAACATGAAAGCTCTCATGCAACTCAAATCCAACTGACGAGGAAACCGCCTGCAGATGCCCCGTGCGCTCCCTCTCGAAAGCGGACCATTGGACAGGAATCTCCTCCCCCGGCTTAGGCCGCTCGATGGGATCTGGACGGAACTGACCGATGTAGGGATCCAATACATTGTCATTCCGGTCATAGTCGCTCAGCTGCGCAATCTGGTGAAATACAATCCCTAGCGTCAATGTTTGATCTCCCACTTCCAGTGGAACCGCCCCCGCCATGGTCGCCAGTCGAAAGGAACTCTGATTGTAGGTCCAGTCTGGTTCTGAAAGCGGTTCACTCCGATAGTCTTCTGGATCCGCAAAGTACAGTGACATCCCTGCATAGTATCGGTTCGGGTTCCAGTGCTGCGTTTCCGCCCAGTCCTGCCGAAACCAAGCACCACTTGTAGAAAATGCCGGGCGTGAAAGACTCGCGAGCCCCGCCGGATTCAGAATCGCAGATTCTATAGACCCCGAAAGAGCCGTAACCGCGCTGCCCATTCCCCGGGCACGGGCAGTCATCAACTCCTGGCGCTCCAACCCCTGAATGGAGAGTGGTTGCATCACCCCCTGCCCGTAGGACGTTGGTGCCAAAAGCAGCAGCAGTAGCGGAAGTCGTCGAAACATCTATTGAGGGTTAATCTATCGAAAGGGAGAATCCAAGCCGGTGTACAGCTCCGAAAGCATCACTCATACTGCTGTAGCTGTAATCAAATCCAACTCCAAGAGAGCCCAGCGGCTGGCGGATGCCAAGTCCGAAACTGTAAGATGCAATATCGTAGTTGTGCTGATAGCCACCCCGCACAAAGATCCGCTGCAAAAACGCATACTCCAATCCTGCCGCCCACTGCTGGTCATAGTCATTGGGCTGAATCAGGTCAAAAGAGGCGGTCAGGCGACTGTCCTCCCGGAATGAAATGAGACCGGTACTGCCAATCACATCTACTGCGCCACCAATCCGAAACCGCAACGGAACTGGATAGGAATCCTCACCGAAGGATACCGGTGCGCCAAAATTCATGACTGATGCTCCCAGTCGAAGAGACCGAAACCCTGTCGCATATGTCATTCCAAAGTCAAATAGAAAGGCATCCGCTTCGGAAAGCCAGAGGCTTTCATGTGCCATCTTGACCGTCAAACCGGCAGAAAACCTGTCCGTGAATGCTCTGGCATAGGAGAGACCAAGCACCCAGCTTCGCAACGAAAAGGTCGTGCCGGTCAGACCCGGGTTGTAGACCTGCGTCCCTCCCTGATCAACAAATCCAAGATGATCTACTCTCGTCTCCTGAAAATCCCCCATATCTGCCATGTAAAAATGTGCCCCCGCATATCCCCAGGATCCAAGTGATATGCCATAGGCGGCTCCGTAGTGCGCCGCGTCCAAAAACCAATCAACCCGGTCAATCACTAAGCTGTGCCCCGTGGTGCGTGTCAGCCCAGCCGGATTCCAATACAATGCGCGCGCCCCTTCAGCCATTGCGATGTAGGCCGTGCCAATCCCCACAGAACGGGCATCGGGGGCCACACTCAGAAATTGCATGGACGATGTCCCCACTTTCTGGGCCCAAACGGGCGACACGCGGACTGCACTGGCAATCAAAAAGATGATTAGAATTATGCTGGATACTATTCTCATTTGATCACCACGAATTTGCCGCGATATGTTTCTCCTTCCGGGGTGCGTACCACAAAGAAGTAGACTCCGGAAGCGATCTCCTGATCGTTGCGGGTGACTTGAAACCAAGGCGTGGAGTACTGCGCCGCGTCGTGCTCAATCGTGTCAATCAGTTGCCCACTGTAAGAATAAATCTCAATAGTGGCTTGACTTGGCAATCCATAGAAACCAATTTGCTGTGCTGAATTCTCGCCTCCTCCCGTTGCGAAACCACTATTGAGATGGAAGGGATTGGGCACAGCATGTACTTCGCCTAGCGTTTCGGTAGCGCCAAGCCTGGAGACGACCTCCATAAGGTTGGTCTTGCCGCTTTCATTGCCCTGGGCATCCATAGAGGTGACGGCATACCACTGCGACTCGCCGACGGTCGTTTCCGTGTCGATAAATTCGTACAAGTCTGCTTCTGTCAGATGACTTGAACTGCCGACCGGGATCTCTGCCAAGGTCTGCCATGGACCAATCGCTGCGTGTGACCGCTGGACTCGATAAGTCACGACCGGACCGGTCAATCTTGGGTGTGCAAAGGATTCCTGTGCACGACCCCAGCGAAGAACCGAGTGAGCCCGGTCATTATTGGTAACCATCACAATCGGAGCTGGTGGTGGCGCGGGCACCTGATAGATCCCATCTGGTGGATTGTCTTCCGGCCAGAGCGGCAGCACTGGCGGCCTGCCTGTATATGCATTGTAGGCCATATCTGCCACATCCTTCACGGTTCGAACGTCTGAATTCACGTAGTCCGGGTAGCCATACTCCGCAATGTAATTCTCTACCAGTACCCGGCCGGATGAAGGATCCAGG
>JAPPBZ010000186.1 GCA_026702635.1 Bacteroidota bacterium | reverse complement strand
GGCTTAGCTCGTGTAGAGCCAAATAGCCGTGTGATCAAATTTGGTGAGCTACTGTACGGCGTCTTTAAAAAAAGAAAAAAAGGTGCACTTGCAGACTGGCACCACAAGGTTCAAAGTGAGATTGCAAATCAGGGGGGCTTGCTCACCGGAGGGGCATTCATTGGCGCAGTGGCCATGACCAATGAACATCAAACTGCCGACCACCTGCGTGATGATGCTAAACGTGCCCTGATCAAGGCCTATGAGGGCCCGGCTGAAACGGTGATTATTTAGAACTCACCAGTGGGACGAATAAAAAATCTCCACGCCTACTTGATTCATAAGAGTCTTTGCCGGTCCGAACCACTTTCGTCATAAGTTGTCTATTCTTGTCTCCCACCGGCACGACCAGACGCCCACCACGTTTTTGTTCATTGGGTTCCCGGAGCTGCTCAAGGAGCCTCTGTGGAATTTCGAGTGCTCCTGCAGTTACGACAATCCCATCGAATGGAGCGATACCTGGCCATCCCTGAGTCCCATCTCCAACGCGCAGTAACACTCGATAGTCAAGCTTATTCAGAGCTGATTTTGCCCTCTCATGCAATCTTCGATGCCGTTCAACTGAATAGACTCGGACCCCCATCTCACAGAGTACCGCCGCTTGATACCCACTACCGGTACCAATCTCAAGAACCTTATCACCCGGTTCTGTATCCAGTAGCATAGTCTGAAATGCCACCGTAGTTGGTTGGGAAATCGTCTGCCGCATACCGATTGGCAGTGCTAAATCTTCATAGGCCCGATGCCGCAAGGCTGGCTCGATAAACTGTTCTCGCTTGACCTGTCCAATCGCAGCTAGAACACGCTCGTCTGTCACGCCATTTTCTCTGACCGTCCCAACCAATTCCGCTCTTCTTCGAATATAAACCCCACCTGATTTCGCCATACTAGAACTATTTTTCCGTTTGCCCCAGTCCACCTGAGGACATCCGTGCGCTCAGAGCTTCAGATAATTGACTTTTTAGCTCTTCTGTCGTGAGTCCAGATATCATTACACCTTGCTCTGCAACGGAGATTTTCCCGGTTTCCTCGGATACCACCACTACAAATGCATCTGTTTCTTCCGTGAGGCCAACAGCCGCCCTGTGTCTTGTTCCAAACTGTCCCCCCAAGCGCTTACTGCGGGAAACGGGCAGGATACAGCGCGCGGCCTCAATAAGATTATCCGAAATAATGACCGCTCCATCATGCAAAGGGCTACTCGTATGAAAGATAGACACCAAGAGATTTCTGGTGATCACCGCCCGTAAAGACTCTCCCGTTTCCTCATAACTTCGGAGTCCATCGGTACGCTTGAATGCAATCAACGCCCCCAATTTCTGCTGACTCAACGTACTGGTCGCGGCGACAATTTCGGTGACCACTTCTTCTTTACCTACAGGTGCAAAGAGGCGGCGAAGGAGCGGGGTTTGTCCCAAAAAGATCAATACCCGCCGAATCTCGGGCTGAAATACAATGATCGCTGCTAATACGTAGATATCGTTGAGAGCTGAAAACATGAATTGCAAAACCTTCATGTCCGTCACTTCGACCAGAAACTGGATAAACAGAAGGCCCAGCAGCCCCACAAACAGTGACACCGCCAGCGTGCCACGCATAGTTATGTAAAGCCGATAGAACACAACAGCTACCAGCAGGATCTCGAACAGATCAATCAACCGCACAGGGATGATGCCAAAAAGATTCATGATGAGACGTGTAAAACTGCTTCCAAGCCTTGAATCATTTCACGGGTTTCACGAACATCATGAGTTCGGACAATCTTTGCTCCTCGAAGTACCGCCACAGCCGCGATCCCAAGTGATCCGAACAAGCGATCATGAACTGGTACCGGTGCCCCATTATCACTTAGAATCTGACCAACTGTGCTCTTGCGAGATATCCCTACCAGTACAGGATACCGCAATTCCGTGAGTAAGTCAAGGCGCTTGATCAAGCGCAAGTTATCCCTGTGCCGTTTGCCAAACCCAAACCCAGGATCAATCACAATGCTCTTTACACCTGCCTCCCGGGCCCGTTCTGCCGACTCTGCCAAGCTTTCATACACTGCAACAGCTACATCACTGTAGTCCGCTGCGTGAACTAAACTTCCTTCACGACGAACCGAATGCATGACCACATATGCTGCACCCACCTGAGCCGCATACTCCGCCGAAGCAGATCCATTCTGCAGACCGGATACATCATTGATCATATGTGCTCCGGCATCAAGTGCCCTTAGTGCAACGGGGGGGCTAAATGTATCTGCAGAAATAATCGCCTCAGGAAATGACTGCCGGATTGCCTTGATCACAGGAATAATACGCTTGATCTCAGATTCATCTGGGACATGCTCCGCACCCGCACCATAAACACTCCCACGTGGGCGCGATGAAGCACCTCCGACATCAATAATCGCTGCCCCTTCCTCAAGCATGACCTCCGCGCGGCTTAACGCTTCAGATGTGCTAGTATATTGACCACCGTCATAAAAAGAGTCCGGGGTCACATTCAAAACCCCCATGATCATAGCACCGTTGGCACAATCAAGCCAATGATCTCGGCAGATCAAGCCAGAAGACCTCTCGTTTGCGGAGTGATCTGTGGTATTCTGTGGATCCTGCATCTTCCTATGTGTGTTTAACGGTGCGAATCAATCATAAACGTGCGTGGCTGGAGGCCAACGTAACTACTCAGACCAATCCCATTTTCTGTCCGTTGCGATCTCCGCCTAAATTATGAATCAACGCGCACCTGCCAAAATACAAGCCAAGTTGCTGCGTCGCTTACTACGTCGCGCTTCAAACACCGAGTGGGGGCAGAGGTTTGAGTTTGCACGAATTGCCCGGGAATCGGATGTCGTGAAAGCGTATCAGGCCCGCGTACCCATTCACACTTATGATGATATTCAACCGTTCGTGGAACAAGTGCGAGCGGGTACAGAAGATCTATTTTGGCCAGGCGGGATTAAACATTTTGCCGTCTCAAGCGGAACTGCCTCAAAAGGAAAAGTAATTCCTCTCAGTAAGGATATGCTCCAGTTGAATCGCAGTTTTGCCGTGACGCTTACCTTGCAATATTTGATGCGCTCAAGGTCTATCAAAACCCTTCTTGGTAAACATCTGACGCTTCCCGGAACCATTGAAGGCGATCCCAATTTTCCCAGCACGCTCATCGGGGAGGTCAGCGGATTGCAAACTCTTTTTGCCCCCGGAGTCTTCAGGCTTTTCCTGCAGGCACTTCCATCTTCGATTGCGTTTGCTCCCGACTGGGATACAAAGTTGCGCTCTGTTGTCGACCAGACGATGAACCAAGATATTCGTTTGGTAGCGATGGCTCCAACATGGGCCTTGGTGGTTTTTGGGCTATTAATTGAGCGGTACAATGAGGTGAATGGAACCAGTGTGAGGACTGTTGGAGAGGTGTGGCCCAAACTGCAATTGTATATTTCAGGAGGGGTCGCCCTTAGTTCCTATCGATCCATTCTTGAAGAGCAGATTGGATTACCTAACATAGATTTTCTCGAAGTTTACGGTGCTTCGGAGGGATTTTTTTCCTATCAAACCGACTTAAGCGACCCCGCCATGCATCTGCATCTGAATAATGGCGTCTTTTACGAGTTTGTCCCACTGGATGAACTCACGTCAGAGAATCCAAGGAGGTTGACCATCGAGCATGTAAAAACCGGGGTAAGATATGCTCCAATCCTCACCACATGCAGTGGACTCTGGTCTTATGTATTGGGCGATGTGATTCGTTTTACGAATACCTCTCCACACAAGATTGTGGTTGCCGGCAGAACATCAGAGATGATTGACAAATATGGGGAAGCCGTTTTTGGCGAGGATGCCCGTGAAGCAATCAACAGAACCTGTGACGTTACAGGCAGCCTTGTTCGGGAATATCACGTTTCTGCCATTCCCCCAAATGGTACTCAGACTCCGACCCATGAATGGCTCCTTGAGTTTAGCCGAATCCCCCACGACTGCGAGGAATTTATCCGATCACTGGATTTTGCACTTTGTGATATTAATCGACACTATCAAATTCGCCGTGAGGCGAAAGCCTTCCGGCCACCCGAGATCGTGCTTGTCCCAGGGGGGACCTTCAACGCATGGCTGAAAACCAGTAGGGGACAGATCCGTAGCCAGACAAAGGTCCCCAGAATGAGTGATCAGCGCAACATCGCGGACGGCATTCTAGCACATGCTGGACAGGATGCACGTCGAATTTGTGTGGACGAATTCATGTAGGACTTCGGGTTTTGAGCTATTCCGAGACCCTACTTGCACAACAATCCTTCGCCTTCTATCCTATCTCTAAACCGCTACGCTGGGGATTGCCCAGTAATCCAGGTGAGACAGGGTTTCTTCTACCAAAGATGCCGGGCCCCCGAGCATTGGCAACGGTGCCGACCGCCCATCCAAGAGAGTAGAGAGGTCACAGTCTGTTCCATCGAGATAGCGTAGAACCCCGCCATTGGCAGATAGCATCGCATAGCCTGGAGCCAGATCCCAGACTTTATCGTGGCCGATCAGAACCACATGAGCACCCCCAGTTGCTACCAGGCTCAAATGCGCCGATGCCGTTCCTAGAGATAGAACACGGCCTGGAAACGACCGCCGAAGTGTATAGCGCTGATGAGGACGTGCATGAGTCAGCAAAATGGTGTTTGTGTGCAAGGAACGATCCGTGGTCAGTAACCTGGGTTGAGAATTTCTCCATACATGTGTTCCATTCGAATAAAACAGATCCCTGGTTGCAGGAAGATAGATGAACCCCGCAACCGGTACGTCTTCTTCGATCAATCCAACGGCGATCCCCCAACTTGCCATCCCCGCCATGAACGAAACGGTGCCGTCAATCGGGTCGATTGTCCAATAGCGTGAACCTTGCCGCGGACTTCGTAGCACCTCATCTTCCTCCGCGATGATTCCATCCTGGGGAAATTTACGCATAATCGCAGCAACCAGATATTCCTGAACAGCTTTATCTGCGGCAGTAACCGGTGAACCATCCCGCTTGATCTCATGAGTCGTGCGAAGAAAGTAGCTCATTGCACGACGCCCAGCTTCCTCTAATAGCGTACGAAAAAAATTTTCCAGTGACTCCATGAATTTAATGGTGGATTGATCGTCAACATGTACCAAGGCAGGTTGTTTGATACGCGTGACCCGTACATGTTACCGTATTTCTCCATCTGAAACAAATTTGCCATGTGCTTACGAATTCACCTGTGTAGTGGCCCCCGCAATGTGTCCACAGCACTCATGTATTCATTTGCCCAGCGCCCAGATACACACGTGATTGACGAGCCGCTTTATGCCCATTACCTTCGAAGTACGGGTGCATCACATCCCGGCCGAGATGAGATCTTGGCCACAATGGAGCATTCCGGGGAAAAGGTCGTCCAGGAAACCCTCCTGGAGCCATGCGATCATCCCGTACTTTTCGTCAAGAATATGGGACATCATTTGATTGATCTAGACTGGGGATTCCTGGATCAGATGACCACGGTGATCCTGATTCGTGACCCCGAACAGATGCTCCCCTCACTCATCAATCAGGTTCCGCGGCCCGAACTTGCGGATACAGCATTAGCCATGCAGCGGAAAGTTTTCGACTATCTGACACACCGTGGAAAATCTC
>JAPPBZ010000282.1 GCA_026702635.1 Bacteroidota bacterium | reverse complement strand
GGCGTGCGATCGCGCTCTGGAAGGCGATGAAGACCAGGTAGACGTGCCCCATCCTGGATAATCCATTTCTTCCCCAATCACATTATGCCACAATGCAACCCCTACTCCACCAAATTTCTGGCACATTCTTAGAATTTCAGTGCTTTCGTGGATAGCTTCTTCTACTCCATAATTCTGCCGGTTAAAGAGAACCCCATCCATCAAGAGCAAGGGCATTTCCCATAAATCCATCACCTCGTTCCTAGTACAATCAAATTTCAGGAATGGCATGCAGGTGCCATTCCTGAATCCTGCACACTCCGAAAATCCGAGCGATGAATCAATCAGGAAGCCAGCTTCAGCCTGCAGCCGCGGTGTGATCCTGGGGTCATATCGCAGGAAATGTTGCCGGACACTCACGGGGGGCATTCCAATCTGATTGGTGAGTGTACGACGCTCGCTACGCAAATACCCGGGATGCGCATATGCATGGTAACTCGGATGTAACCCAATTTCAAAATCATCCGACTGCAGATCCCTCAGCATTTTTTGCAAGAATTTCTGATCCAGTCGATAATCCACATCATTGGGACCATGAGCGGCAGATTTAAGAAAAACGGTTGCGCTCCCATACCTGCGAATCAAACGATGCATTCGATACAATGCAGTTTGAAACGCATCTCCGGGCGTGAAATAACTTTGGATAAATTGAAATAACCTACGCCACCTCTCCATAGCATTCACCTTTCGGCGATTCAGAAGAAAATAGTGCACCTTCTCCCTGAGAATCATCCCCAACCGCCAATGTTGAAGATAGTCTACATCAATGGTTGGGCAAAATGCCCAATTTTTTCCCGCCCAAGTCTTTGACGATACCTGAATCCCCGCTGCGACAAGTTTCCCTCGAAGCACCTGACGATAACAATCCACAACAGGAATATGCGTCACATTCAGCATTGCCTGAAGTGATTCTTTGTGAGGGAAGCGGCCATGCGGGTCCCTCGCGATAGTTGCATTCTCCTGCCAGCCGGAGAGCCAATAAAATGTCGATGCGACTAAATCATCCCCCGTCTTTGACGAGAAAAGAACTGGAAAATTGCAGCCGAAATCGTCTTGCCATGTAAAGGAAGCCACATTCAGTGGGGCAAAATCATCAAAGAAATCTTCTGCGTTGGGAGCTAGCGGCAATACAATGATCTTTGGGTCAAGCCCGGAAGGCGCATCCCCATAGTAGATTCCCCGCCCGCCCAGCTTACTGCGGGACTGAAATATCGGACCCAAACCAAGCGGGCCAAGTAACATGCGTATACTATACTCAGCCTTAGGCCTGTATTGGTGGCCCACTTCAAGGCACACGGGAATTGCTGAATTCATTGACAATTGTTTTTCTTCATACCGTCAGTTCCCGCATCAAATTAAGCAGTTTGTCCATTCTCTAGGTGACTAGCTTGAACGCCGGAAAGCATTATAATGGCCCGTGATCTTACCGTACTTGCTGACCCTGTCCATGGATTCATTAAAATTCCTCAGAAGATAATCCAATCACTGTTAGAATCCCCCGAGGTGCAAAGACTTCGTCGGATTAAGCAGCTGGGGATGGGATCTCTCGTTTTTCCCGCGGCAGAGCACAGTCGTTTTCCACATGCCTTGGGAGCAATGGGTCTGTTATCTGGTGCATTAGATAGTTTTGAAGCGAAGGAGACTCCCATCAAAGAAGAGGAGCGGCTGGCCGCTATGGCGGCGATCCTCTTACACGACATTGGCCACAGTCCCTTTTCGCATACGCTTGAGTCTAAGCTGATTCATGATACGAAGCACGAGGAGATCAGCATAGCATTGGTTAAGCACCTCAAATCACAAATGGGCGGCCTGGATGATATGACTATAGCAATGCTTGAAGGTAACTATGAAAAACCATTCTTTAATGCTTTGATTTCCAGTCAACTGGATATGGACCGTCTAGATTATCTGTGCAGAGATTCTCATTTTACCGGGGTTGCCGAAGGCAGAATCGGAGTTGGCCGGATTCTACGCACATTGTGTGTCCATCCAACCGATGGTGGGCCTGAATCCTGCCTTGCCATTGAGTCAAAAGGAGTGTATGCAGTCGAAAATGTACTAATTGCACGAAGGCTAATGTATTGGCAGGTGTATGTTCATAAGACGGTCATCGCCGCAGATTATGCTCTTGTTGGTGCCATTGATCGGGCTCGTGATCTGATTCGCGATGGTGACGATGATGCCGTTCGTGGAATATCTCCGACCCTCTATTGGTTTCTTGAGGAGAATCCAGATAAGAGCCGAATTTTTGAGGATCAGGTTCTGACTCGCTTTCTGGATTTAGATGACTCCGAGGTGATTTACAGCTTAAAGCAGTGGTGTACCAGTAACGACCGCATCCTGGCAGACTTATCTCGTCGCATCATTACTAGGAAATTATTCCGTTGCACCTTCCTTGAGGAAGAGCCAAGTGATCGTTTGTATGAAAACTGGAAGGACCATGCAACGCACGCTCTCGCGAAAATGGGGATTACAAGCCCAGATGCCCACACCTACTATTTAAAAGTGGGCGTATCCAGTCACGAGGCCTACAAACCAGATAAAAATGTCGTGCATGTCCTGAGCCCTCAGGGTAACCTGAGCAAGCTGGGGGAGTACGCGGATGGGGCCGCAATCAGCGCCCTCACCGAGTTTGTTCAAAAACCGTATGTCTGCCACCCAAAGACCGTGGAGCTAGGGCTATGATTCCAGAGCAGTACGACAGTACTGCACACATTTGCCCATTTCCTCCATCACACTGGATCCCTCGGGAATCGGGTATTCCAACTCAATCATCGCAGGAATCGGATATCCCTCATCTCTGATCAATTGTAATACTTCGGCAATCGGGGTATCTCCTGTACCCCATGAGACATTGTCCTGCCCGTTTTCGGGGCTTTTTGATCTTTAAGATGTAAATGGGCAATTCGATCATGGTATTGCTGAATGACGGGAATCGGAGAAGTCCCCAATGCAGCGACATAATGGCCGATATCTAAATTGAGCATATTGTTTGGCGAATGCGCCAAATACTCATCAAAACTAAAATCTTCGTTAGCCACTTGCAGATGATTATGCATGCTATTGAGCAAACCATGTTTGGATGCAAAGGGGGCCATTCGTTCGGATGAACTGGCGGAGATTTCAAAGGAGATTCCACGAGCTCCAATTGCTTTTGCGGCACGGTACGCATAATCAATATCTTCGTCCGACCAATTGGGGTTGCCCAATTTCAAGATATCAACCTCAACACCTGCATCCCTATACATTTCTCCTAACTCTGTAAATTTTTCGATCGGAGCGCTGCGACGCCACTTCTGGAGTTCCAACTCGGCTTCTCTCCTTGCATCCATATAGGTAGTCCTTTCCTCCGGCGTCATGGAGTCGAGACGACGCCAAGGCGGGCCTCCTGATGGGGCACCCGCATATCTCTCGGCGGGGGTCCCCATTAACTCTACCGTATCGAGTCCGAGCGTTTTCATATATCCAAGAATTTCTTCCGCACTACCAGGAATCTGGCGAAAGCTATAGGATATCGCGCCGATCTTTACAGCAGAAGGTGTTGCCAATAGCTGACGTGGAGCAACTGCGACTCCGGTAGCTGCCCCGGCAATTTTTAGAAAGTTGCGACGACTCAGTACTTTGTTCATTGTATTGTTACAGTTTTTCCCCGGAGCAAAATCGGACTACACCCCGGATTCACTGTAAAAACGAACGGCGAATCCGATGGCGGAATGAATCGCTCCCGGTGTTGAGAATAGCATTACAGCGCAATGTAACCAAAATACGGGAGAAAAATGAGCATGATCAACCGGGGCATCCGGCTCCTGCTTGATCAGTCATTCGCCGACTCAGTGCTCTTGAGATAGTATAGTGCAGGCAATTCGCGAAGCTCCTGAGCAATATCCAAACCATATCCCACGATGAATTCTCCGCTGGAAGTAAAGCCCACATGATCCACCTCAATCGGACTCCCCTTCACTTTCACCAGAGAAACGATGGTGACGGACTTTGGCCCATACTTGGAAAGCTGCTGGCGTACATACGTCAGAGTTCGACCTGAGTCGACAACATCTTCAACCAGAATCACATGTTGATCGCGAAGGGGCACTGTTGGTGGCATGATCTCTTGTATGGACTGGTTGCTTGTCATCCGGTCTCCGTAGGAACTCAAGCGCCAGAAGTCAACAACACAGGGAAGTTGTATGGCGCGTACCAAGTCTGCTGTAAAGATGAACGCCCCCTGCATTAAACCGATCACAATCGGACGATGCCCTTGGTGCGTACGGGTTAATGTTTGTCCGATCTCCCGAACACGCACCGCAATAGCATCTGCATCCTTGAACAGCTTCAGACGCCGGCCATGAATGATTTCAGTTTCGTTCAAAATAGAGTCTAGCATAGTTTCGAGTTGCATCCATGATCCGAAATGTATGCGAGAGGCGATATCCAACAACCCATACAATTTCGCCCTTACTGCACACCACAATTGTGTCTTTTCGCTTGGAGGCTGGAACACCTATATCCGTTAACAGGTCGCTAACCTTCTTTGTACCCTCCATTCCCAGGGGGCGGATTCGATCCCCCGGTCTCCAGTTACGAACCGTCAAAGGTACAGTTAGTCGATCTGCGTCAAGCCAGGCTTCATCCGAACCGCGGAGATTGTCCGGTTTAGTGTGAGACAAATTAAGTCTGATCTGCCCTTCAGGAATGGCTACGGGGCTGGAATCCCCAAATAGCTTTGATCTTTCCATTGGCTTGTGGTCAATGGAGTCCGAAAATGTGAGATAGTTTCGATCCCGCCATATCGCTCCCCCACCTACCTCAACCCGCTTCCCGGACTGCATGTGAATCAGAGCCATGACTCTCTGCGCCGTTACTTCATCGGCCGGAGCCTGGGGGATCCAATGACGCAGTCCCTCTATTACCAATCGCTGCGCTAATACATTGGGAATTTGCTCCAGATAGGTAATATCTAGCGATTGTCCCTCGGAAGCAGCATCAAAGTTCTCCGTAATTGCCGGAACAATGAACTGGTCAACCCACTGCCCGACGAGATTGGCGCTGCGAGCAAGTGCCTCGGCATTCAACTGCGGCATCACCTTGGTGCGCAACCTAGACCGCAGATACTTTTCATCCTGGTTACTCATATCTTCGCGCCACTCAAGATACTGGGCCTCGGCATAAGCACGAATGGAGTCTCTGGTTTCGGCAAGTAGTGGTCGAATCAGATTGCATGATGCTTCCAGACACCGTACTGGACGCATTCCCACAATCCCCTCCAAGCCTGTGCCACGATTGAGGTTGATGAGTAAGGATTCGGCTTGATCGTCACAATGATGCCCTACTGCAACACTTGTGATCTGCTGCTCAGAGGCTGTTTTTGTAAATAGAGAATATCGAATCTCGCGGGCAGCCATTTGCACCGAGCGCTTGGTACCGACAGCATGAGAACGTACAGGAGCTTGATGAACATGGAGTTTTAGCTCTCGCTGAGCACATAGGTTACGTACAAATTTTTCATCCTCATCTGAGTCAGAACTACGTAACTGAAAATTTATGTGAATAACCTCACACCCGAATCCGAGGCCGTCCTACACATCCAGGAGTACAACCGAATCAACTCCTCCGCGGACTCCAATCAGGATCCGCTCGCCAGCCGTCACCTGACT
>JAPPBZ010000292.1 GCA_026702635.1 Bacteroidota bacterium | reverse complement strand
GCGGTTGCTCCTGCAGTGGCCCGAAACCAGGTCGCAAAGTCAAAGAAATTGACTGCGCCGTTGGTGATGGCAATGATTGCCTGACCGTCCTCAGATATTCCAATCCCGCTCCGTAGACGGCAGTTTTTAGAGCCTGGAGTGAAGGCGGGATGGATTCTGTTATCCTGTAGAAGTAGAGGACCTGATTGAAGAGCATAATCTACCTCAGGCTTTGTCGTGCCAAAGTTTGCAGATTCGAGAATACCGAACCGATTATTCTGAGTAAAGAATACTCCGTTGGGTTTGAGATAGAAATTCCCGTATCCGTCCTCGAGATTTAAGGGACGCAGTTCTTGGCTCTTTTCCACATAAAGCCCAGTAGGTACGAGTCCCGGTTCAAAAATACCGGCATTAGTGACAGCAATGACCGAGTGACCTGCACGCTCAAGCCAGTCCACAACGTTCTGCATATTTTTGAAGGGTTCATTGGATGCCGGATTTCTCCAATGCAGCGTGATGTTATGCAGTGCGGGGTTGACATGAACAGTGTCGTACGGCTGGGACGCATTTAGAACACAAGGCTGATTTTGCAATGACTGTCTGATGGCGCTGCAGCCTGTTAACAGGATCGCTGCCATACCCCATAGCCAAAGTAGTTTTGATAGAGAGCCAAGCCGTGCACGAAATGCTTCGGCCTGACAAGTAGCATTGGGATATCGAATTCCGCGAGCATAAGTCAAGACCAGGGTTTGTGGCTTCATTTGCCTGTCTCTTGAAATGTTGCTTTTATATTTGCCAGAACAACGAGTTGCGTGCACTCAATTTAGGTTCTTAGCTGTATGCCCGAGCAGTAATCTCAAAGGGTTTGACGAAATAGCGCATAAATAACTCCCCATGTGCGGCCACCGCAACGGAGAACTTGTTACCGGTATCAGATTTGCGAGAGGTCCCCGCGTCAGAGCCGGAAGGTTTTACCGTGACAGGGAATCGGAGTAAATGTACGACATCGGGATGGGCAAGGTACACGGCAGCCAATGGATCCCAGGCGTAAAAGACACCCTGTTCTGCATACGGGCGAACCGATTCCAACACCTCGGTGGTCATACGCCCTACGGGACAGCGGGCCATTTTACCGAATTGATCAATGAAGGGGATTTTGACGGGTACCTGATTCGTCGCATCCAGAGGGATCAGTGTAATCGGCAGGTCAGAGGAGAAAACTTTTGAGGCAGCCAGTGGGTCTACAAAAAAATTCCATTCCGCTTTTGCGGTGGGTGAAATAAATTCTTCCGAGTCATTAACATTACCTGATACGGTCAACGCTCCCCCCATAATCACGAGTTCCTGAATGGCCGGAGCAGTGGCTCGAGTCAAACCAGCCAGGTTCGTAAGGGCACCAAGAGCCAGTACACGGACAGGCCGGGAAGATCGTGAAAGCCTGCGCCGCAAAAATGAAACAGCATGCTCTTCTTCGGGAGGAATGAATGCTTTGGGAAGGCGTACGCCGGGAAGATCATCTGAAAGCTTGCGCCAGCGTCGGGGAAAGGCAGCATCTCCCGACGATGGTTCAGGGTCACCAATGTATACCGGGATATGTCCTGTGGCAAACGCCGCGACGACGCGGGCAATATTGATTGCGGCACGATCTGCATGAGCAAGACCATAGGATATCGTAATTGCTTCCACCTGGATGGTTGGATGAACCAGCAAATACCCCAGTGCCAGAAGATCATCAGGGCCGGCATCGGTATCCACAATAATATGATTCGACAAATAGTCAGGCATCATAAGTTCCTGCAGTTATGGCTCCCCCAGACCCCGTCCAATTCGTATGAAAAAACTTCCCGCGTACCTCACCGACTCGCTCATACGTATGAGCCCCAAAGTAATCCCTCTGAGCCTGAATCAGGTTTGCCGGGCCCTTTGCCTGCCGGTAGCCGTCATAAAATGCAAGTGCGCTACTGAGCGCCGGGGTGGGAACGCCACAGGAAGCCGCGGTTGCAACGACTCGGCGCCACGCTCCTTGCGCTTTTGAGAGTGCCTCGGTGAAGTAGGGGGCCATCAATAGGTTTTGTAAATCTGCCTGGTTGTCAAACGCTTCTTTGATCTTCTCCAGGAATGCCGAACGGATGATGCAGCCTCCCCGCCACATCATAGCAATACTCCCATAGTCTAAAGGCCAGTTGTAGGTTTCGGCAGCCGAACGAAGAAGCATATACCCTTGAGCGTACGACATGATCTTTGCGGCATAGACCGCATCGTGTAGGTCACGTACTAGTCCCTTAGAGTCCACTTGATCGTGTGCGGGTGAAGGTCCTGGAAGGATCCCCGACGCGTGAGTACGCTCAGAATTCAGAGAAGAAAGGAACCGGGAAAAGACGGCTTCACCGATAAGTGTGAGCGGGGTTCCCTCATCTAGAGCACTTACCACTGTCCATTTTCCCGTTCCTTTTTGTCCGGCGCAGTCTAGGACAGTGTCAAGTGTAAATTTCCCTTCTTCATCCTGATGCCCAAGAATGTCGCGGGTAATCTGAATGAGATACGAATTCAGCTTGCCCGTATTCCATTCAGCATAGACGTCCCGCATCTCAAGGTTCGAGAACCCAAAGAGTTCTTTCATGAGATGATAGGACTCCGCAATAATTTGCATGTCACCATATTCAATCCCATTATGGACCATCTTGACAAAGTGTCCAGCTCCATCTGGGCCAATCCATTCACAACATGGAGAACCATCCACTTCGGCAGCGATGCGCTGAAAAATAGGCTTTACATACGGCCATGCCTCCGTGCTACCACCGGGCATGATACTTGGACCGGTTCGAGCTCCTTCCTCCCCACCGGAAACTCCGGTTCCGATGAATAACATCCTCTGTGCCTCGACTTCATTTGTGCGTCGAATCGTATCGTGATAATTTGAATTTCCGCCGTCAATCAGAATATCGCCAGCATCCAGGAGCGGTAGCAAGCTGGCAATCGTTTGATCAACGACGGTCCCTGCCTTGACCATCAGCAGAATCCTCCGCGGTCGCTTGAGCGTGGCGACGAGTTCCCGAAGGGATTCGACTCCTTGAATGGACGTGCCAGCGGCAGGTCCGGCAATGAAGTCTTCCATTTTTGAAACCGTACGGTTATACACCGCCACAGAAAACCCGTGATCATGCATATTCAAGACCAGGTTCTGCCCCATGACGGCCAGACCAATCACACCAATATCAGCTCCTGTATCGTGCTTCATGAGTTCTTGGAGTCCTATTGTTTCGGATTATATGAGAAAGATGAATTTTGTGTGTAGACCACGGAGATCCAATAAAACGCATTGGACGCACGAAGCCCTCCTGTGATCATCTTGGCGACCGATTCAGCGCGGCTGAATTTGCCCTGGTTGTCGTATCTGAGTTCCCTCCACACTGTGCAGCCGATCTCCGAGCACTTCCCGTATGCTGTCTGCCAGCACACTGAGTTGCTCAACCACCTCTGGATGGTTTTCAGATACATCCTGTGTCTCTTGTACATCTGTAACAAGGTCATAGAGTTCCAGTCCAGAATTCAAGTGTGTATATCGCCCTGGAATCCCATCTGCGCCGGGTGCTTGTCCAATCATCGTTCGATATCGATGAGGAAAATACAGCTTCCAGCGTTCGCTGCGCACGGCGTGCAGTTCATTTTGATGATACCAGAAGAAGTAGGCTTTTTGAGGAGATAGGGTGGTTTCACCGCTCAAGAGCGGCCAGATATTTTGTCCATCAATCGGATGTTCAGGCAATGGTGCATCAATAAGATGCGCCAGGGTCGGAAACAAATCAATGGTCATTGCAGGTGTGGTGACAGCTAGTCCTTCGGGCAAGGTCCCTGGCCAGCGGGCAATGAAGGGCACTCTTACGCCGCCTTCCCACGCGGTTCCTTTTCCTTCGCGCAGAGGACTGGCATCGCCGGCGTGATTGCCATAGCTAAGCCATGGGCCGTTGTCACTCGCAAACAGGACCAGAGTATGGTCATCAATCTCCAATTCCTTTAAGGTTTGTATGATCTGCCCCATTGACCAATCGATCTCATGGATGACATCCCCATACAGGCCTGCACCGCTGGCACCTAGACGCTCTTCGGAAACAAAGAGAGGGACATGCGGCATTGGGTGAGCGATGTAAAGGAAGAAGGGACGCTCGGCAGATGCCTGAGTTCGGATAAATTCCGTGCTGCGCAGTGTGAAATCTGTCGTAAAGCGGGATTGATCCGTATTGAATCCCACGATTGAGTCTCCTTCAATGGTCGGTAAATCTCCCCAGCTATCCGGACTCTCGGGATGAAACGGCCACATATCGTTGGAATAGGGGATGCCGTAATAGTCATCAAACCCATGTTTCATCGGCAAAAATTGTGGATGATGGCCAAGGTGCCATTTCCCATACGCTGCTGTAGCGTAGCCCTGTGTCTTGAAGAGTTCGCCTAAGGTCACTTCATCTTCATGAATCCCGTGTGAATTCCCTGGGCCCAGCGCACCGTGGATCCCGATTCGGTTTGCGTAGCTACCAGTCAGAAGCGAGGCACGGGAAGCGGAGCAAACGGCCTGACTCACATAAAAATCTGTAAAATGGACTCCCTCTGCTGCCATGCGGTTAAGATTCGGAGTCGCATAGTCAGGTGACCCATAGACACCAATGTCACTATATCCCAGGTCATCTACGAACATGATGATTACATTGGGTGGGGTTGGTGGCTCGTACATACAGGTGGCCAGAAGGAGCAAGGACAGACAAGAGTATTTTTGCATGGCAGGTCTCATTTAGCCGAAAGATACCACTCTAATCAACGTAAAGGAGTTGACTTACAGGTGTAGATTGGAGCCCATCGGCCGGTGAACGCTGAGAAACGTGAGCTTGGTTGTGGGGACGCCTTTTCATTCAGGTTGCTAGAAGGCGTTGGGCATGTTCTTTCTCTTGCTTTGCACCGTGAAATTCATGGATAAGTCTGAGACCTGATCTTGCCAAATATTCTAGGAATTCTATCTTTATCCTCATTCCGGTTGGAGATATGCTCCGCATGCTTTATGCACGGTCCACTAACCACCGCCGAATCGCACGAACATGACCAAATTTTGACTGCGGATATGAGCCGCAAGACGCGACATCGCTATTACTGCATGCACAGCTTGTTTTCTCCGACGATTATGCTTGTCTTCGGGCTGTTTGCTGCGTCGTGTACGCAAGAGTCGGATCCACCAAATGTCCTCTTTATTGCTGTCGACGACCTGAACACGGATCTCGGTACATACGACCACGATCTGGTGAGCAGCCCGCATATTGACCGCCTAGCCGCTCGCGGCGTCAGATTCGATCGGGCATACTGCCAGTATCCCGTCTGCAGCCCCAGTCGATCCAGCTTTCTGACCGGACTCTATCCAGAACAAATCGGCGTATTGACCAATCAGGATAGCTTACGCAAACATATTCCAGATATTCCCACACTTCCCCAATGGTTTAAAGAGCACGGGTACCACACAGCCCGCGTAGGGAAAATCTTCCACTACGGTGTTCCAAGCCAAATCGGTACAGACGGTATGGATGATCCCGCTTCGTGGTCCGAAATCGTAAATCCGCGTGGAATCGATCGCGAGGTTCACGATCGCATACATACCCTCGTTCCAAACCAGTATGGCGGAACGTTAAGCTGGCTGAGCATGGACCCGGAAGATGGACTTCATACGGATGAGTTAGGTGCGACCGCAGCTATTCGGATCATG
>JAPPBZ010000131.1 GCA_026702635.1 Bacteroidota bacterium | reverse complement strand
CGAGCGCCGCTCCGTCCTTTCGCGGATCGGAGGCGCCGTAAAGCGTGCCGTGCTAGAAAATATTTGTTAAGAATGCCTTCCGCGATGGTGCAGTACCGAAAACTGGAACCGCAATCACGAAGATATTGCCACCAACTGCAATATTCGGCCAGAACAACAATTATGCAATCAAAAAGCAGGCGGTTCTCAACAAGCTCGAAGGATTCTTTGAGCGTTTCTACGGCTTGATTGATTAACGATTCTATGCTTCCCATTCCGCTCTACCGAAAAACTCACCCACTTGAATATAAATGCAGCTCCATTCAGGATAAAATAGAATTACGTTTGCCTTATAGACCGATTCTGTTCGTATATAATTGACTATGACGGCGAAAAATAGGTCCACGCCAGACACGGACCTACGATCAAATAAATGCTTGCCACATCAAACATCCCCAAACGCCATCACTATGTCCCACAATTCATCCTGCGCAATTTCACCGACAAGAGCGAAAAACTGCATTGCTTTAATCGGAAAACAAGCAAAACGTATCGGTCATCCCCTGCTGATGTGTTTTTAGAGAAATATCTCTATACCCACAGATCGGAAGATGGAGCGACAACGACAGACTTAGAAACCAAGTTATCAGAAATCGAAGGGGATGTGGCACATATAGTAGAAAAGATCATCAAGAGAGTTCGACGTGGAGATAGTATAGCGCTGACTAAACACCAGTGTCATATTTGGATGAAATTTATAGTATACCAACTTGGGCGACATCCAGACAGCCTAAGTAGGTTACTTCAGAAGGATTCAATACCAGGTCACATAAATGACTATGAACGCAAATACGGTCGTGTCCCCGAAGATGTTAAGGTACAATGCCTTACCCCTGAATCAAAGGAGCGTCTTACCCGAAATAGCTGGATAGAATCTAATCTTAATTATCCAGATAGACTCTACACCGAGTTAGCCCCGCTGTTCAATGGAAGGAGAATTGCGGCTTTAGTGGCCAAAAATAAATCCAAGAGTTTTGTGATTGGGGATACTGGTGTCATCAGGTACCCAAAGGCCAGACACGAATTGTGGCATCCGAATACGAGACTCTTATATCCCATTTCGTGGGACGTCGTATTGGCATGGGGTTTCCCTCGGAATAGCAAAGATGTGATTTCTATACCCTACTATGAGGTGTGTATTGCCAATGAACTAATATTTAACCAAAGTGACATCATCGCTGGGTGTGCCAAAGAACTAATTGAATCACTTTCCCGCAAAACCGAGCGGGAATAGGTACGCATCACTCTTCCCAATAACCGCGATCAACTCCGCGTGCAACCTGGTTAGCTCCGACCGGATTAATATTCGGATCCACTACCGTAATTCAGCCCCGAGAGCTGCCCTGAGTTAAGAACCTAGTCGAAGTCATCGATAGAGCAGTCCCGGGGTCATTCCGCAAAGTAAGGAAGGTCTTGAACTAGTTAACACATGCAGACGCGCCGTACTGTCACCGTACCAAAGTATATTATTCGTATGGTTTCTTCATACAGTGAGCTGGTGGCTGAAGCAGGGGCCAGCATCTAACCCATTATATGATCGTCTGAGCGACGAAGTAGATTTTTGTTTATGGTTCAGGATTAATTTTCGGCAGACTTCTATCAGTGACTTTCTTGAAATTGCCCCTGTGCTGTTCGTCTTCACCAACCCTTAGTGGGATGTTGTCGGTCGGGAACAGTTGTACCAATCATCGGTTCCAGAGCCGATTGAACGCGTATACTGATTTTCATTTAATGAAAAAGTTTGGCAACAGAGATAGATTCGACCGTAGCACACCGTCTCGCGAGGGTGGAGAGGGTCGCGGGGTTCCATCCGAATTCGATCGGAAGTCTGGGGGAAATCCTCCACCCAAAAATCCTACGTCGCCCGTTTACGAAAGTGACAATTCTTCAAGATCTCCAGAGCGGTTTAAGAAAGGGTCAGGATCCTAATCAATACTACAAATACCAGTTCTGCTACTGCCAATCCGGTGATCCATTTGAGACTATAGGAGCGTTTGTCAAGTACCTCTTGGTTACTCTCAATGGCATCTCGGCTAACCTTCGCGATCCCTGAAAGGAATCTAGTTGAGTTCTCTTTTTGAGCGTGATCCAACAGGTGTGTGCTCAGTTTTATCGGCTCACTCCAATCACGCGGTTTCACAATGCATAGAAAAACTAGGATAGCAATGGCACACACAAGTAATCCTGCAAGAGTCAAAATCACCCACTCAAAACGGGAGACATCCTGAGAGTCAATCCAAGACGTTCCTGCTCCAAAAATTGTCGCAGCGAATGTAACTATCCCCAGTGCTTTCACTGAATACTCACGGTTTAAGTTTTCCTGATTTAATGTTCTATCCTTACATAATTGAAGATACGTTTGCAAGTTGCGACGTGGATCCTGCACAATTGTCGATGCATCCACTGCTTCGGAGGGTACAGATACATTTTCTTTCACAGGAACGTTTGTCATAAGTACTGTATATGAGCACAGGGTCACACGGCCAATTAAATTCTCATGGCCCCCATGTGATCCTTCATTCTTTCTGTTGGTTTATGTACAATTGTAATCCAAATTAGCAAACCCGACTGCTAGGTTTGGGCTCAAGGGTCAGTTTGCAGGAATAACTCTTTTCGTTAGAGTAACCAATCAGAGGAAGACCATACCAAGAATGCTGTATCTGAATCAATTTGAATCCATGACGGATGAAGAACTTGTTACTCTACATGACGAATTGGCAGACAACACGGGTTCTTTGGGTACGGGCCACGTTCGAGAGGAATACAGGTTTAGGAAGATATTCAGGGTCGCGAGGGCAATGGAAGAGCAGTCACAGACAATGGGCAAGCACACCAAGGCCATTCACTGGTACACGGTGATAATCCTGGTTGCCACGGTTGTGAACTTGGCCATTGGAGTATGGGGCGTGATTGGCTAGTTCCGCTGTGTGAGGAGCACAATTGAGACTTATTGAAACTGTGTACCGAGCTGGCTAGTAGGTGGATCACTATTTATTTCCCAATGAACAATCAATCCAAGGCTGGCAAAAGCCGCCGTTTTAGGGACCGATACGCGCAACACCTTTTTCAAGGCATGGAGCGCTTTGAAGGCAACCTTCATTTGCACTCCAGGAATGCCGTCAGCGTGATTGGCCGCATAAAAGATGACGGGTACGAGTACTTTGACATGGGATCTGCGCCCCTAAAGCGCTGGCAGAAATATTGTCAAGATCTGCAAGATTTCATTTCCAGAGAGTTGCCCGTGCGCAATCACAATGGGCAAGACCTTGTCACTGTTCTCCGGGAATTCTTCCAAGAATTTGAGCACTCGTCGTATGGGTTAGACGAAATGATCCACAAAGTGGCGTTAGACCGTGGCGATGAGGGCGTTATCGTAGACCTTTGGGATTGGCTGTCGCTAGCGCACAGGAATTCGGTTTACGCTATTGTAGCGTGTTGGGCGCCGGACAAGAAGCAGGTCGATACATGCCATATTGAGATCAACGTTTCAGCGGGGACCTCTTCACAGAAGTGGACGCGTGAAGAAATGGAGGTGCCGAAGAGGTACAAGCGCGCCACGAAAAGGCCATAGTCGCCGGGAGCGGTACCAACTATTATATTTGATCCCTAATTTTTCAATGGTGACAATTTTTCGCTACCCGAGTTCGGCGGACTTGACGCGGACTGACGTAGGACAAAAACCGAAACTTAGTTGAACAGTTATTTGAATAAAGAATTGCGGGTCACTCCCCCGCACCGGAGTACAGGTATTGAAAAAGCTCATCCAGATTCCCTTGAGTCGATGGCATCTCCTTGGAATATTCCATTGTACCGATGAATGCCGCACAGATCGGGGTAATTATTGGGAAATATAGGGGGATATTCAGAGACCAGGAGGGATGAAACCGGTACTCCAGAAAAGACATGCTTTCAGCAGTTTGTATTGACTGGCTGTCGATACAAACCCGGTTGACATTAATGCTGCTCTCGAAGATGTTCGTTGAAGAACGCAACGGTTCGCTCCCAGGCGAGCTTCGCCCCTTCTGGGTCAAAGCGGGGTGTGGTGTCATTGTGGAATCCATGTTGCAGCCCTTCGTAGATATAGGAGGTATACTCTTTATTATGCTCTTTCAGGGCAGCTTCGTACGCTGGCCAGCCAGCATTGACGCGTCTGTCCTGCTCGGCAAAGTGGAGCAGCAATGGTGCCTGAATTTGCGGAACTAGGTCTGCGTCAGGTTGTCCGCCATAAAATGGAACGGCAGCACCGAGCTCGGGAATGCGCACGGCCATCATATTGGAAATCCATCCGCCAAAACAGAATCCAACGACTCCGACACGTCCGGTACATTGAGCATGTTCCTTTAGATATTGGTACCCGGCGATGAAGTCTTCAAGCATTTCTCCACGCTCCCTCTGACGCTGCAATTCACGCCCTTCGTCATCTGTGCCAGGGTATCCTCCCAGTGGAGTGAGTGCATCCGGGGCTAGGCCGATGAACCCAGCCAAGGCAGCGCGCCGGCAAACGTCTTCGATGTGGGGATTCAGCCCACGATTCTCGTGTACAACCACTATCCCAGGCAGGGTTGTAGTGATACCTTCCGGGATGCAGAGTAGTGCACGCATCGTCCCTGCACCCTCGGTGCTCGGATAGGTTACATATTCTTCGGTTAAACGAGGATCCCCGCGCCGGACCTGTTGAGCGGTAGAGTATTTTGGGGATAGAAAGTCAAGCATTGCCGCGGCAGTCATAGTGCCAACGGCGTATTTGGATGCTTTGTCTAAAAATTCCCGCCGGGAAATTTGACTGTGAACATAGCGGTCAAACAGGTCGAAAACCTCAATTGGGAGACTTTCTTTGGTCATTTTGTTCTGGTTTAGGTTCGCGACATTTGGGGAGCAGCTTATACGGCTCATTCACCTGTCTCTTTACACGAAGGATCTACTTCTATTCGACCTGTTGGTTGCGTTTTCTGCTTCTGCCAGAGAATTCTATGCAAACAACTGTTGGGGAATCAGCGCTATCTGATGCCCGAATTGCAGGATTCTGAAGCTTCCATCAGAGACCCGAAACCGGGATCGTGGGGAACCTCAAACGGGCTAACTAACCATCAAGCAATGCGAGAAATTTTGTTCTCGCTTTCATAAGAAGAGGTCATCCCATTGCCAATGAAGGCAACCTTGATTGATGTAAATCTGATCGGGACGGAAACAATCCGAAAGTTGCGCGGAATATCCGCACACGAAAAGATCGTCGCCGAAGAGCCTTACGGGGCACTACACCGCTTGTCAAAGGGAGACCAGGCTGATGCGGCCATCACTAACTGTGAATTCAGTATTTTTCAGCGCATGTATTGTGCATGAACCGAAGAAGTCGTTGAGGAACTGTTGAACAATCTCTGGGAATCATTCGATTTATCGATGCACCCTTAACCGGGAATCCCAGCCCTGAAAGGATCTATCCAGATGCCCCTGACTCGACGTCATTTTCTTGCAGCGTGCTCCTCAATCGGGGTAGTGGGCACGACATTCCCCGACATTCTCTCTCGTCAAGAGGGCCCCATTACTGTAGAGACCATCGCATGTGCGGAGAAGATCGCTGGGATTGAACTTACCGAGGAGCAGCGAACACAGTTAGTAGAGGACCTTGAGGAACATGTGGACCACTATGCTTCGGTTCGTGAACTGGATCTGTCCAACGATGTGCAGCCTGCACTCATATTTGATCCAAGTAGG
>JAPPBZ010000257.1 GCA_026702635.1 Bacteroidota bacterium | reverse complement strand
GGCGAGACCACTGAAGTGGATATCGAAGTTCTGTTACATATACATCTTGAGGAGATGATTATTACGGCAGGGCCGACAGCTCTGACGCGTTCGGAGCTGGTCAATCCAGTGAATGTCCTGACAGATAGTGATCTTCTTGAATCGGATGGGGTCAGTCTTGGGGAGTCCTTAAAGAACTTTCCGGGCATGGCATCAACCTACTTTGGCCCTGGGGCCAGCCGCCCGATTATCGGTGGAGTGGGAGGCAGCAGAGTCAAAGTCCTTCAGCACGGCCTAGCGATCGGTGACGCGAGTGATCAAAGTGAGGACCATGCCGTGAGTGCAGATGCTTTTGATGCCAAACGAATTGAAATTATCCGAGGGCCGGCAACGCTCCTGTATGGAAGCGATATCACTGGCGGAGTTGTGAACATCCTTGATGGGCGGGTTCCCAATGAGCGTCCGGTGAATCGTATTGAGGGAATGGTGATGGGAAGGGGCGGGCTAGGTTCTAATGAACGAGGTGGCGGTGGGAGTCTTACGGGTGCATTCGGGAATATGGTTTGGCGTGCTCATGGCTTATTACGTGAAACAGGGGATGTCTCTACACCATCATTCAACCCTGAGGGAGATCACGAGGAGCATGATCATGATGATGAGGAGCATGGTGATGAAGAACATGGCGATCATGATGATGAGGAGCATGATGATCATGATGAAGATCATGGCGATGAAGAGCATGAAATGGTAGACCATATTGAAAACTCAAGCACCTCGCTGGGGCGGGGATCCTTTGGCATGTCTTGGCTCGGTAGGCGTGGCTATATTGGAGCAGCCGTTAGTTTTCACAATTCAGACTACGGTGTTCCTGGGCACGCGCATGGAGCGCACGAGGATGAGCATGAAGAAGAACATGAGGAGGATGAACATCATGACGAGGACCATCTTGATGAAGAAGAGCACGATGAACACGAAGACGAACATGGTCACGAGGAAGAAGGAGAAGGGGAAGTATCCATTGATCTGAACTCTGTGACGTACGATATAGAAGGGGCCTATCGCTTCGGCGATGGGGCCATTGAGGGCCTGCGCTTCAGATTTGGTGTTTCCGATTATAAGCACACCGAACTCGAGCACCTCGAATCAGGAGCGGAGGAGGTTGGGGTCGTATATGAGAATAATCAGTGGGAGGGACGCATTGAATTGGATCATTCACTCCATCGGTCGACGAAAGGGACTGCAGGAGTACAAATGAAACGGCGTGATCTAGCGACCCCCGCGGGAAGCCACTCAAGTTTGCCTGCAACCCTGTCCACTCAGGTGGGCATCTTTGCGATGGAGCGTATCAATTTGGGTTCGCTGAGACTGGAGCTTAGCGGTCGAATGCAGTGGCAGTCTCATGACCCTGATGGCAAGGCTTCGAGGTCTTTCTCATCTCTGAGTCTGGGTGGAGGGGCGAACTACGAAGTAAGCGATCAACTGTCATTATCATTGAGTCTCGCACGTGCAGCAAAGGCTCCAAGTACAACGGAACTGTATTCGGATGGATTACATACGGCTATACGTTCCGTAGAAATAGGGAATGAAAACCTTGAAGTTGAGGTAACGAACAATGTTACGTTCTCTGGATTTCTCAATACGGAGCCTGTACATGTGACATTGACGGGATACTTGAATCAATCGGACAATTTTATCTATCATGCACCGACAGGTATGATGGAAGAGGGGAATCCAGTTCTTCAGACTGCTCAGGCGGAAGCCAGAATTACAGGGCTGGAAGTAGATGCAGACATAGAGGTGTTCCACAGTGGGAATACTCACGTTATACTTGGACTGATGGGAGATTTCGTGAACGGCCAACTTACATCCCGAGATGATCATCTGCCCCGTATTCCGCCGCTACGCCTGGGAGCTTCGCTGCAGTATTCGGTAAATAATTTTGTGGCAAATCTATCTGTGAGACGGATTGCCAGCCAGGAGCGGGTGTTTTCGACGGAAGAACACACGGATGGCTATACCATGATTGATGCCAAAGTGCGTTATCGCTTGATCACGGGTTCTATGGTTCAAAGCATCTCTTTGCAGGGCTTGAATCTCGGCAATACGTTAGCCCGAGCACATACTTCGTTCCTAAAAGAAACTGTGCCGCTACCGGGCCGTGATATACGCTTAACGTATTCCATTCATTTTTAGTCCGAACGATTGTTTCTACAGACCCGCCCAATCAGTGTATTGTGTGATTTAGTGACGAGTATATCGTCAGAGATTCGTTCGATTCGATCACACTTACTGTCAAGGTAGGAAGGCATTGAATGATCTTCGGCTCGTGGCTAGGGCGAGTGTGTTGTCCCAAGGCATTGTGCTGGCTGGTGATTAGGCCAGTGTCTTCGTGCTTTCACCCCCGAGCCTTGGTGAACTCTGAGGCCCGGAAGGGCTTGTTCGCGGTCTCCACTCTTTGGGTACGACTCTGCGAAATACCAAAACAATGCATCTCGCTCATCCTACTCAGTACCTCCCACGGAAGGAGTGTTGGATCCTGTAAAGTTTTGTCATGATTTTTGGGCCTCGTTCAAACAATTGGCTTTGCGTTTGCGTTGACGTGGCTTTCCTAAGAAAACCTGCTTACTGATTTTTATGCATCGTATGAGATTGACTATCCCGATTATCCTTGTAACCCTGGTGCTTGGGTGTGGAGGTTCAGAGGGTCCTAGCCCAGGATCTGACGAATATACCAGCGTCGTCAGTGCTTTCTATGCAGGAGTATCTGCGATGGAGGTGGGTGAAGACCTGCGTGCCAATGCGAAGCTGACACTGGTCACGGAACTCGCTCCCAGAGAGCCAGCTGTCTGGGCAAACCTGGCACTGATGGCGATGCGCCGGAATGAACTGGATGTGGCAACGGGGCATTTGGCTCGCGCTCTGCAACTGGACTCAACAAATAGTGAGATCCTGCTTTTGGCGGCAGCTCACGCTCGGATGACGGATGATGACTCTGCGCAAGTACGATATCTGCGCAGGGCCGTATCGGTTGATTCACTGAACGTACGCGTACTCTTTGAACTGATTGAGCTGCTTCCTGAGGGCTCGAATGAAAGCAGGTCATTGATGAATCAGCTCGTCACTGCTGCTCCGGGAAATACCTCCGTTGTGCTCAAGCGGCTTCAGCAATCAGTCTCCCTAGGTGCCTTGGATCTTGAACTGCTGGATGAGTTCAATTCCTATGCATGGGGTGAGGAGGTGAATGAGCAGATTGAACTGCTCAGAAATTCAGCCCAAGAGGAAGATACCGCAATACAAATAGCAATTCTTCGCAATATTTTGCTCAGCGAGCCACAGTACCGCCAGGATTTGGCAGAGGTACGTGTATCAATTGAGCGGGTGGGGGATCCGGTCACGCGGTTTATCCGATTACTGAATCCTTCTTCATCTCCTGCACCGCGAGATGACTCGCTGCAAATTGTAGTGGATCAGCAGATGGTTACTTCTGACTCATCTCAAGAATGGATTTCCGCGATTGCATTAGGGAATGCTGCGTTGCCGGCAATTTTTTATGCCGGGATCGATTCCGTCAGGACGCTCCGTGAAGAAGCGTGGGAAGCTCCCCACGTAAGTGGACATGATGCTGGTGTCGGGGTGGATTATGACTTTGATTTCAGGACGGATCTGGTTCTGGCTGGTGCTGGGGGGTTGCGTCTGCTACGTCAGGATTCGCTGGAACAGTTTACGGATGTAACAAGCGAATTGAATTTGAGTGAAACCCTTACCGGTGCAGCCTATTCAGGGGTCTGGGCGGCAGATATTGATTTGGAAGGAGATATTGATCTGGTTCTAAATGATGCCGAAAACGGACTACTGACGCTTCGCAATAATGGGGATGGCACATTTGAGCTTGCACAGTGGTTTTCGGTCGATTCCGATATTCATGCATTTGTCTGGGCGGATCTAGACCAAGATGGTGATCCAGACGCGGCGCTGATGGACTCCGAAGGAGGGTTGAGAGTGCTGGCAAACGAGCGGCAGGGTCGATTCATTTCCATGCCGAACCCCATTGAGGACCTCACTCTTCTGGATTTAACAGCCTCCGATAGCAACAGTGATGGCAGGATAGAACTTTTGGCACTTACAGATACCGGACGAATCCTTCGCGTAACTCTGGGGAACGAGCCAGCTGTAGATGTACTGTTCGAGGCGGCTTTACATGCAGCAGGAACACAGCTTCTTACCGGAGACCTGGATAATAATGGGGGGACTGATATCGTAGTAACCACAAAAGGTCAGTCTCAGATTCTCCTGCAGGATCATGATTACGCATTCTATTCGTACGGGGCTTCAGTGGACTTAGAGACTTACGCACTGAGCGCTACGCGGTTTGCAGGGCAACTGGATATGGTCGGTCTAAGTGCCGACCGCCGTCCTATGCGCTATGGAATCTTGACATCGAAAGGATATCACTGGAAACAGATTCAGCCCCGTGCCGCACAGGCGGTAGGAGATCAGCGCATCAACTCGTTTGGAATTGGTGGAGAGGTTGAGATCCGTGCAGGGCTATTGTACCAGAAGCAACCCATCACCCAACCGATTGTGCATTTCGGGCTTGGAGAGCAGTCGCTTGCAGATGTAGCACGCATTACATGGCCCAATGGATCGGTGCAAGCGGAATTTGATCTGTTGTCGGACGAAATTGTCAGTGCGACCCAACGTTTGAAGGGATCCTGCCCATGGCTCTTTACCTGGAATGGAGAAGGAGTGACGTTTGTCACGGACTTCATCTGGCGCTCTCCTCTTGGACTTCGGATTAATGCACAGGAGACTGCGGGGGTGATGACCACGGAAGACTGGGTCAAGATCAAGGGAGATCAACTGCAGCCTCGGAATGGATACTATGACGTACGGATAACTGCAGAGTTATGGGAGACTCATTTTTTCGATCACGTGTCTCTGATGGTTGTAGATCACCCCGCTGGTACTGAGATCTTTGTGGATGAACGATTTGCCTTTCCTCCGCCAGAGTTGAAGATCCATCTTACCTCTGAGCTCATGCCCATTATGGGGGCATGGAATGACCGTGGCGAGGATATATTGGAAACCATACTTGTTCAGGATGATCGTTATGCAGATTTCTTTGGACGCGGTGACTATCAGGGGATTACCAGGGATCACTACCTGGAGGTGGAGATCAACGAAGAGACCCCACAGGATGCTTGGCTGGTTGCCAGAGGCTGGATTCGACCAACGGATAGCTCCATCAATGTCGCCATCAGTCAGGGAGCGCATTCCCCTCCCAGTGGATTACGTCTGGAAGCACAACTGCCCGATGGATCCTGGAAAGTGGTACATGCGAATTTAGGGTTCCCGAGTGGCAAGTCCAAAACTGTCCTGATTGATTTGGCCCCGGTAACAAGGAGCTCAGGTGCTCAGCGGCTGCGTTTACATACGAACATGGAGATCTATTGGGATGCATTGTATACAGCTGCGAAGCTGGATGATTCAGCCTTGCAGGTGACGCATATACTTCCTGAAAATGCAGACCTTAGGTATCGCGGTTTCTCAGTTGTGAATGAAGAAGATCGCTCTTCTCCCGAACTGCCCGTGTACGATACCTTGAGTGGCACCGCGCAGGTCTGGCGTGACCTTGTCGGTTACCATACGCGTTTTGGGGATGTTCTGCCACTGCTGGGGCAGGTGGATGACCGCTACGTCATCATGAACGCAGGAGACGAAATGCTGCTGCAGTTTACTGAGATGAATCCGGCAGCAACAGATCAGGAGAGAGATTTTGTTCTGATTGGGGATGGCTGGGTGAAAG
>JAPPBZ010000001.1 GCA_026702635.1 Bacteroidota bacterium | reverse complement strand
ACCTCTTACCGCTGCTGCCTTCCGGCCCTGACGGGGTTCAGAGGGAGCTGACCGTACGGGACTCACCCTTCCGCCCCGTCTACCCTTGTATGTAGTGACGGTTCCGCACTCACACCTGCTCGAGTCCGTCCACGTTAACGGATACATGAAGTTCACGCCCAGTTGATGGAGCCATTCGGAGGACTGAACGAATGTCTTCTTGAAGAGAGTGATAGGTCTTTGGTGCCTTGATGATGAGAAAGTAGCGGTACTGATGCTCCACGCGTTTGATGTATGGCCGCTCGGGGCCCAATACCGAAATGGTAGAGGGCAGCTGATCAAGCAGCAGGATCTTCCATTCATTTGCAAGGTCCTCAACCGCCGGCTGTGGTGCACCCCGAATCTGGATCCCAACGATGCGGCCAAATGGGGGATAGTTCAATTTTTGTCGGTGCTGCGTCAGAATCTGAGCGTAGCCATGAAAGTCATGCGCCTGCAGGAAGGAAAAGATCGGGTGGGATGGGCGTCGCGTCTGGAGTAAAACCTCTCCAGGCAGATCAGCTCTCCCCGCCCTTCCTGCAACCTGCATGAGCAGTTGAAAGGTTCGTTCTTCACTCCGAAAATCTGGCAGCCGAAGCCCTAGATCACAGTTGATAACGCCCACCAGCGTCACTCGGCCGAAGTCGAGCCCTTTGGCAACCATTTGCGTGCCAATTAGAATATCTGCCCCACCCTCTGCGAAAACGCTAAGAATTTCATGGTGAGCGTCCTTGGTTCGAGTGCTGTCGCGGTCCATTCGAAGAATTCTGGCAGTTCGAAACAATTCGCCAAGTTCCTCGGAAACGCGCTGTGTCCCGCTGCCAAGTGGAGCAAATGCTGGTGTTTCGCATTTGGGACAGTCATCTGGAAGGTTGCGTACGTATCCGCAGTAATGACATCGGAGCTGATTCTCTCCCTGGTGGTAGGTCATCGATACACTGCAGGCGATACACTGTGGCACAAAACCACAAGTCTGACACTCCAGGATGGGTGCATATCCACGGCGGTTCTGTAGAAGAATCACCTGCTCTTTTCGTTGCAGGCGAGACTCAATCGCATCAAGCAGAGGGGTGGATAAGGGACCGCTCAGACCATTTTCTTCGCGTTCATGGCAAAGGTCAATGATTCGAATTACGGGGAGAGATGCGGCGGGGCGGTCCTTCGTCGGAGCGCGCTCCGGCATAGACAAGAGCGTATACTTGCCCTGCTGTGCATTTACCAGGGTTTCCAGCGATAAGGTTGCAGAACCCAGTACACAAGTGCATTTTGCCATCGTCGCACGCATGACGGCAACATCTCTGGCATGATAGCGGGGAGCGGTTTCTCCCTGTTTGTAGGAGCCGTCGTGCTCTTCATCTACAATGATGAGCCCAAGGTTTTTTACCGGGGCCAGAATCGCAGACCTTGGTCCTATGACTACACGGTATCGGTCCGTACGAATTTGCTGCCAGACATCATGACGCTCTCCCTGTGCCAGACGGGAGTGGAGAACTGCAACGGTATCTCCAAAACGGGCTCGAAAGCGATGTACCGTTTGCGGGGTGAGGGAGATTTCAGGCACAAGTACGATTGCCGTCCTACCAAGGGAGAGCGTGGTTTCCAGTGCGGATAGATAGACCTCCGTTTTCCCGCTCCCGGTCACGCCGTGAAGCGCGAACGTCTGATAGGTCTCTGTTCTGACCGCATCCCGGAGTGCCTTTGCAGCCACGGCCTGAGATGAATGAAAATGTGGGGCCTTGCTGGACGGGATTGCTTCTGAGCGCATCCATTCAGGGATCCGGAATACTTGCTTTTCGATGACTGAAAAGATTCCCCGCTTTTCGAGGGATCGAACCGTTTGCCGACTTGCGCCACAAGCCTTCCGAATCTCCGGCAGCGAGATCTCATTCTGCCCGGATTCAAGAAAGGAGATGAGTTGGTCAATGATCTCCTTCTGTTTTTTCCCTCGAAACTGCGGCTTCAAGTCACGCAGGGCATCAACCGAGCGAAATGCGGGCGCAAGAGAGATAAACTCTCCGGTCTTCATGCCGACCGTTGGTTCTTGGAGTTCGACGGTTTTCCGAAGTGCTCCTTGGGATTCCGCTCTGATGATCTCCTGTTCGGAAATACGAAGGCCAATGCGTTTCAGCTTGGCAGGAGTCGTTCTGCGATGCTTCATCAGGTGCACCTGCAGTTCGGGAGAAATTCCCACCCAGTGTAGGTCTGACTCGGAAGCCAGGTAATACACAATCCGCTCTTTAGTCTGCATCCCTGCCGGGAGTGCCGCACTGAGCGCTTCTCCCCAGGCACAAACATAGTATCGTGATATCCAGCGGGTCAGTTGAAGGAGCTCCGGGTCAAATAAGGGTTCATGACTCACGGTAGCGCGCACGGTTCTGAGTCTCATGCCTTCGCGGACCTGCACGTCCAGTTCCGTAACAACCCCTGTATAGGTACGGGTACGCACTGGAACCAGAACCAGAGACCCTACCTGTACGGATTCTTCAAGCTCACCGGGTAGCTCGTAGGCATATACCTTGTCCACAGGAATCGGCAAGGCAACACCAATGGCGCGCGACATTTTCGGCGCTATTCTGAGGAAGGAGTCTCTCCCGGATCGTAGAGCATACCTGTGCAGAGACACATTTTCCGCTTCATTCGTGTCAGCACATCATAGTTGGGGCAGCTCTGACATCCCTGCCAGAACTCGTCGTCATCCGTAAGCTCACTGAACGTTACTGGCTTATAGCCTAGTTCAGAGTTGATTTTCATCACAGCAAGACTAGTCGTGATGCCGAACAGCTTGGCCTCTGGATAGAGCGTTCTTGAAAGCTCAAATGCCCGGCGCTTGATCCGACGTGCAAGCCCCTGTCTACGAAAAGCAGGAGAGATAATGAGCCCCGAGTTGACCGCGTACTTGCCGTGATCCCACGTTTCAATGTAGCAGAAGCCAGCCACCTGATCATGTGCACCGAGCGCGATCACGGCCTTTCCCTCTTCCATTTTGGTGCGAATATACTCGGGGGCACGTTCGGCGATGCCGGTACCTCGTTGCGCTGCTGCCGTTTTAATCAGTTGGCAGATTTCGTTCGCAAACCGAAAATGGTCAGTCGTTGCAATGACAATTTCGACAGATGCCGAAGCGTCTACAATCGGGAGCGCTATGGGAGTGTATAGGAGCACTGAGAAAAATAATTTTATGCTAGCTCGGCGTGTAAGCACAAAGTAGAAAGCTGTTCCATTGAACGTATTTGGGATGCGGCGCGTTGATAGGTCGAACTTTGTCTGCGACCAATGCAAGAATGCCCATCATGTGCTCTGGAAGTGGATCGTACCCTGAACGTATGTCCGTATTGCGCCTATGAATTTCCGCGTCAGACCCGCAGCCGAACGGCCATGGCCTGGATAATGGCATTGCTTTTAATCTGGCCCTTGCTCGAACTCATAAAACTGATCTTCTGATGGTTCGTCCTTTTCGTGGACAGTACTCCCTTGACGTCTTTATGCGTGATTATTGGCAGAAACGTCCGCTGATCCTGCAGGGTGCGTTCAAGAAATCCAGTTTCAATATTAATCGGAGCGACATACTTCAGATGGCGGTCAGCGCTGAATTCGATTCGCGCCTGATTGAAGAAGACACTGCGGACCAGTCATGGGAATTGTTCACCGGACCATTTGAATGGGAAGAGCTCGAGAGTTTCGAGGGGCTCTCGCACTGGACATTACTGGTACAGGATACAGAGCGAGAACTTGATCAGATGCGCCAGCTGCTTGAATTATTTCGGTTCATCCCCAACTGGCGCTTGGACGATGTTCAGCTGAGCTACGCGGCTCCAGGAGGGAGCGTAGGTCCCCATGTGGACAGTTACGACGTCTTTCTTATTCAACTCAGCGGTGAGCGACGCTGGAAAATCGAAAATGCTCCGATCACCGACGATCGACCAATGAGAGAGGATGCATCAATGCATCTCCTGAAAGAGCTTCATCCAGATCAGGAATTCGTTGCCAAGCCGGGAGATATGCTCTATTTGCCACCTAAACTTCCTCATTGGGGGGTTGCTGAGGGGACATGTATCACGGCAAGTATTGGATTCAAGGCTCCCGAAATGGGTATGTTGCAGACGGCTTTCTCAGAAATGATAGAAGGGTTTGGTCATATCCATACCCCAAGTAAGTTTGTGGATCCGGTTGAGCTGCGAACGGGCGATCCTGGTCGAGTCAGCGATGCATCCCTTGACTGGTTTCAGAACGAAATGCGACGACTTGCGGAGGATCGGGAAAGTCTTGAACGAGTCTTTTGTAGTGCGATGACGCATCCCGTTCGGGAAAACTGGCCTGGAATGGCGAAAGATCCGGTACCCTCTGCTGAAGAGATTCCGCATGATCTCCGGCAAGGGAGTACATATGTGCGACTTACTCCGTCGTGTATGGTCTACCGGGAATTTGATGACTGCATTCGGATCTATGCGCTTGGAATTGAATGCCAGCTAAAACTTGAGTCGAAACCATTTGCGCAATTGTTAACCGGAACAGAGATACTCAATTTTGACTCCCTCAAGTCCTATCTTTGGGACCAGGAGGCTCTGGAACTCATGCAGCTTTTACTTGATTCTATGGTCCTGATCAGAGTAGAAGGATCGAATTAATGGGTCAATCATGGAAGTGTAAGCAGCGCCAGGATCGTGGAGATTTCAAGGTGTTCACGGTGCGCCAGGACGATTGTGAATCCCCACGAACCGGCCAAGTCCATTCGTTTTATGTACTGGAGGCCTCTGACTGGGTCACGATCGTTCCTGTAACTCCAGAGGGTAAGTTTGTTTGTATCAGGCAGTGGCGGCCGGGGACTTCGGCCGTTGAACTAGAGTTGCCCGGAGGGATTGTGGATCAGGGTGAACTCCCCGAGGAGGCAGCTGCCCGTGAACTGCGTGAAGAAACCGGCTATGCAGCTAAGACACTCATTCGGCTGGGCTCTATGTCTCCAAACCCCGCGATCCTCACAAATCGGTGCCATTTTTTTCTGGCCAGTGATGCAGTCCCTCAGGGACAGCAAGAACTTGATTCAGCAGAGGAGATAGATCCTGTTCTGATTGATCAATCCATGATCCCGAAGCTGATTGCCGATGAAACACTGCGTCATGGTATTATTATAGCAGCACTCCATTACTACGACCTGTATCTGAGAAGTGAAAGAGCATAAGGAACATCAGGTTTCATGGAACTCACGGCGTGAGTTGCTCAACAGGATTCTGTTTGAATCTACAACTCCGCTGGGACGGGGAAGCGATATTGCGCTCTTTATTATCATTGTCGCCAGCGTGGTTGCGGTCATGCTGGAGAGTATTGATCAGGTAAGAGCTGTCCACGGGACTCTGCTAATCGGCCTAGAGTGGTTCTTTACGGTGGTCTTCACCGTTGAGTATGTCCTGCGGTTGTACTGTTCCCGGAATCCCTTGGGGTATGCTCGCAGCTTCTTTGGGGTAGTAGACCTAATCGCAGTGATTCCGACGTACTTGAGTCTGCTACTTCCTGGTGCCCAGGCATTGATTGTTATCCGAATCCTTCGTCTGATGCGGGTATTTCGTGTTCTGAAACTGGTACAGTACACCAGAGCCGGGCTTCACTTACTCTATCTGCTCCAGGAGAGTTGGCAGCGAATATGGGTGTTCGTACTCGCACTGTCGCTGCTTGTCACCACACTGGGCTCAATGATCTATCTGATTGAGGGGCCCGAAAACGGATTTGCCAGCATTCCCCTGAGTATGTACTGGGCGGTGGTAACATTGACCACGGTTGGGTACGGAGATATCTC
>JAPPBZ010000297.1 GCA_026702635.1 Bacteroidota bacterium | reverse complement strand
CTGCCCACTGCTCCAGCACTCATGGGAAATACGGTCGTTTGGAAGCCGGCATCCACCTCAGTCTATTCGGCGTACTTCACCTATAAATTGCTTGAAGAGGCTGGCTTACCTCCAGGTGTGATAAACATGGTGCCCGGATCCGGCGCAATGATCGGAGATCCAGTACTCGCATCCCCAAGCTTTTCCGGACTTCATTTTACCGGCTCGACCGGAACGTTTCAGCATATGTGGCGGACGATTGGAGCCAACATTGCAAAATATGATACCTATCCCCGTATTGTCGGAGAAACCGGCGGGAAGGATTTCATTCTAGCTCATGCGTCCGCAGACCCAGATGTGGTCGCGACAGCAATCGTGCGCGGAGCGTTTGAATATCAAGGGCAAAAATGCTCGGCAGCCTCGCGCGTCTACTTGCCTAAATCCCGATGGAATGCGACCCGGGAGGCTTTAATTGGGCAATTGGACGAAGTCAAGATGGGATCAGTTGAAGATTTCTCGAACTTTGTCAATGCCGTCATTGACCAAAAGTCTTATCAAAACATCTCAGGTTACATTGAGCATGCAAAAAATTCTGCTAATGCAGAAATCATTGCCGGTGGCCAGTACAGTGATGAAGAAGGATATTTCATTGAGCCGACTGTCATCGTCGTGACCGATCCTCATTACCGAACGATGTGCGAAGAGATTTTTGGACCCGTTGTGACCATTTATGTCTATGAGGACAGTGCATTTGCAGAAACCCTTGAACTTGTCGATCAGACTTCACCCTATGCGCTGACCGGTGCCGTCTTTGCCCGGGATCGGCACGTCATTGTGCAAGCAAACAACGCACTGCGTAATGCCGCGGGGAATTTTTATATCAATGATAAGCCAACAGGGGCGATCGTAGGTCAACAGCCATTCGGTGGAGCACGGGCATCCGGTACCAACGATAAAGCAGGGGCACCACAGAATCTGATGCGCTGGGTTTCGGTTCGTACCATTAAAGAGACCTTCAATCCCCCGGCCCACTTTGGATATCCATTCAATCAGCCGGACAATTCATGAGTATCGGTGAAGATCGCCCCATCCGAGTTGTTCAGTACGGATTAGGTCCCATCGGCCAGGGAGCCGCTAAACTAATCCTAGAAAAAGCAAAGGCGGGTCAATTGGAGTTGGTAGGTGCAATTGACATTGATCCCCAGAAAGCAAACAAGACCCTGGGATCACTGGTCAATGCTCCCTCTGATGTGATCATATCACCAGACGCGGAGGACGTCCTTGCGGAAACCCAACCCGATGTTGTTGTTCACACCACGAGTTCATTTATGCCTCAGGTGGAGCAGCAGTTGCTTCAATGCATTCGACATGGTGCATCAATCGTTTCCAGTACTGAAGAACTCCCCTACCCCTTTGCTAGACATCCAGAAATCACTCAGAGGTTAGATCTTTATGCCAAGGAGCGTGGAGTCACTATTCTTGGTACCGGCGTAAATCCCGGGTATGCCATGGATGTGCTTGCCCTTGTTGCGACCGGTGTTTGTACTCGTGTTCGTTCTGTGACCGTAAATCGGCGTGTGGATGCTGGTTTAAGGCGTCAACCTCTTCAGAATAAGGTAGGGGCTGGAATCACAGTTGACGAATTTCGGGAACGCCAGGAAAAAGGTGGGTTCGGGCATATTGGCTTGGTCGAATCCCTGCGGCTGGTGATGCATGGCCTTGGTTGGCCAATTGAAGGATTTACGGAAAATCTCGAACCGGTGATTTCCGAGAGAAAAGTCAAAACCCCCTATCTTACCGTGCAACCTGGCAGAGTCGCAGGGATTAAGCACACCGCCCAAGCACTCAGAAATGGCAATGTCGCCGTATCACTGGACCTACGCATGTATGTCGGGGCAGATCAGCCGGAAGATCGGGTGATCGTGGAGGGAGATCCTCCCATTAACCTGGTGGTAGAGGGTGGCATTTTTGGAGATACGGCGACGGTTGCAGCTCTGGTAAATGCAATCCCGCAGGTACTCAATGCTTCGCCAGGACTGCGAACCGTAACAGATCTCCCTGTTCCGAGATGCTTTTTGCCTGAAGTATAACTTGATCAGGACTCAGGGAAATCACAGCCGGTTTTACGAGTTGGTCATCTCAGGATAGCTGACACGCACATGGTGGATGGCCATAAGCTGATCCTGTAATACCTTTTTGATACGAGGGATATCCCGGAATGTCAGGCCAGTCTCATCCAATTGACCACTGGCGACCTTATGGGTGACCAGACGGTCAACCAATTCCTGAAGTTTTTCGGCGGTTACATCCTGCATCGTACGACTTGCCGCCTCTACGGTATCGGTTAACAACAGGATACCAGCTTCCTTTGATTGTGGCCGCGGTCCCGGGTATCTAAATACAGATTCCTCTAAAGCAGTTCCACTAGCCTTGCTCTGTTCGACTGCTCTCTGAAAAAAATACTCGGTCCGCGTAGTGCCGTGATGCGAAGCAATAAGATGTAATACTTTAGAAGGCAAGCCATAGCGCTCTCCCAGTTCGGTGCCCTTGGTCACATGACCAATGATAATTTGAGCACTTTCTTCCGGCTGTAAATTATCATGGGGATTAACGCCACCTGCCTGATTCTCAATGAAGTATTCTGGAGAAGAAAGCTTACCCACATCATGATACAGTGCGCCAACTCGTGTGAGAAGCGTATTGGCGCCTACTGCATCGGCTACGGATCCCGCAAGGCTGGACACTTGAATAGAGTGATTGAGCGTACCAGGAGCCCGTTGCATTAACTCCCGAAGTAGAGGGTGATTCGTATCGGAAAGTTCCAGCAGACGCAAGTCGGTAGTAATATCAAATATGCGTTCGAGTACCCAAACGAAAGGATAGGCCGTAACCAGCAAAAATGAGCCAATCCCCGCAAACAAAAGATGCTCCCAAATTGATGACCAGACAATCCCTTCGTAGAGCCATACCGTAACAAAAGCAAGTGCATACCCACCAAACGCAAAGGCGGCTGTCAGGAAAAGCTGTCCCCGATTACGCAAGCTCCTGGCACTAAATGCCGCAAACGCTCCTCCAATAAGTGTTGCCCAGGTGTAGGTAAAGTCCGAATGCAATAAAAACCCTCCGACGATCGCCAGAGCGAGTGTGCCCAATAGCGCCAGACGCGAGTCAAAAATTACCGTTAGAAGCACCGACACAATCACAACCGGCACTGCGTACATGAATTCCGGCGGCGCAAGCCGAATCACCGCGGCAAACGAGATCACGGTACCGGCATAAAGCAGAGACAGGAGAATCATGGATTTATTGCTGGAGTAGATACTTGGTCGAGCATTTCTCAAGAAGAGTGCAAAAATCCCGATCATGGTTAACGCCAATAATATCTGTCCCAGAAACTGTAATCGCTCCTGGCGCTCCGGTAATTCACTACCGCGTTCTCGTTCCAGAGAATCCAGTTTTTGTTTGATCTCTGCAGTGATGAGCTCCCCATTGCGTACAATTTCCTCCCCCTCTGCAACCATTCCACGTACAGGGATAATTTGAGCTTCCGCTTCTGTTCTTCTCAATTCCGTTGGGATGGATTGGTAGATCAGTGAAGGAGTAAAGACGGATTCAATAAACTGAGCAATTGCGGCGGAGGTGAGCGGAGAATTTCCCGGAAGCACCGTTTCTTCAAGCCATACTTGAATGCGCTCGCGGGCTGCATTCTGACCTACCACCTCTGTTGTGGGTCTTCGACTAAACGTCTGTTCAAGTGTATCCCGTACAGTCAGGTATGGCGCACGAATCGAATCTATCGGCACATCAAGAGCTCCTTGAAGTTGCAGCCGCTGGCTCCGACTTGCAATTGCATTCAGGATACGCTCGAAGAGAGGCGGGTTTACCGGGGCAAATCTGGTCGCCGTTGGCATATCTGGACTACGTAACGCATAATCCCATCCCAGTAGACGCCACGCCAGATCGCTAAGCCGAATAGGGACTTGAAGACGTAACTCCATGAACCGGAGAGAGTCCTCAATCGTGCTCTCCGATAAGCTTACCACTGCCGGATCGTTTCCACCTGCAATCGTATCTCTTCTCGCTCCCACCAAATAATCTGTATACGCGCCAAAAGCAGCGTCTAGCAATGCTGAAATCGAATCGACTGCCACGCGTGTTTGCTGTCTGGCATCTGGGAGGATATAAAATATCGGCTCAACCGAATCCCGAACACGCTGCCTCTCCGCCTGCAATGAGTCCGTGGACTTATAGATAGGAAATTCGGTCTCAGCAACTAAGGTTTCTTTCTGCCACCGATCTCCTACCGAAAATGGAGTTTCTGTTCGAATACCCTGCTTAAAGGCTAGCGTGGTCAAGATGACCAGTACTACGAACAGGCCAATCTTCATGCCACCGAGCTTTCGAAGGGCCGCAAGAAGCTGCCGGATATCAAATTTCTGTAATACGCTCATGACGAGCCGTGATTCGTGTATCTATTGCGAAGCGATAGTAGGAATCCCACAAATATGCATAATACACTTCCAATCAATGTATACCATGGCCAGGCAATTTGGCGCAGCCCCGAAGCTTCTATCATCGAATCTGTTGGGTTAAAAACGAAGACCCATCCCTGTTCCGGGCTGTGCCATACCCCAAAAATAACTAGTACCATGGTCACAATCGTAAGAGAAAATGCAATTACAGCATCCGACTCCCGTGCCTCTTTGACAATAATTCCAAGAAGGAATCCTCCCAGAAGCCCGCCATATGTGAACGAAGCAATGGCTAGGCCAAGTTCAACGACAGGATTCTCGGTATTCTCAAACAGGCTTGCGAACACAATAAATAGACCAGCCCAAAACAGGGTCAACGCTCTTGAGAACAATAATCTTCGAGCTTCGCTAATCGACTTCGTGACAAATCGTTCAATGAGATCCAGCATGGACGATGAAGCCAGCGAATTCAGCGAAGAGGATAGCGTACTCATCGCTGCAGCCAAAATCCCGGCTAAAAGTAACCCAGATATCCCTGCCGGCAGTCCTTCAATGATATAACGTGGAAACACCTCGTCCCCACGGCTTAATCCCAATTCCTGGGGACTTACTCCGCCATAATGAATCCAGAGCAGTACACCTACAATCAGGAAAAGCGCAAACTGCAGGGCAACTAATACTGCACTCCCAACCAGTGCCCGCTGGCTGTCTTTGAGGTTTCTGCAGGTGAGTAACCGTTGAACGATGAGCTGATCCGTACCATGGGATGCCATCGAGAATATACCTCCCCCAATCACGGCAGTCAAAACAACATATGGCTGGGTAATCCAATCGGTAAACGAGCCTCCCAGTCCGAGATCAATGACGGTGAACTTGCCCTCCTGTGCGGCCATTTGAAACCAGCCTTCTGGTAAACCATTGATCAGAAGGATAGCGCAGAGTAGCCCTCCCAAAAGATAGAGTGCCATCTGTACCACATCGATCCAGATCACGGCCCGAATCCCCCCTACCATGGTATAAATGGCTGTGATGACACCAAGTAGAAGGATAATCTGACCATAGGAAATCGGCGCTCCCATAAAGCTCATTCCAGCGGAATCTGCAATCACCTTGATCGGGATAGCCGTTGCAAATAACCGCACGCCATCTGCCAATAGCCTCGTAACCATGAAGGTGACCGATGCCGTTGAGCGCATTCGATCCCCAAAGCGTTTACCCAGGTAGGCATAGGCCGTATTCATCTCCCCCTTAAAGTACCGCGGCAGAAAGAGCAGGCTGACTACAATACGTCCGACAAGGTATCCACCTGTTAGTTGGAGAAACGTCATGGTCCCTCCATAGGCAACGGCAGGGACACCAATGATAGTTAATGTACTGGTTTCAGTTGCTACCACTGAAAAACAGAC
>JAPPBZ010000193.1 GCA_026702635.1 Bacteroidota bacterium | reverse complement strand
AGAACGGCAGCGCGTGGTTGTTCAGGACCTGAACGGCGGTCACCGGCATCTTCGTTGCGTGGAGCAAAGAAATTGACTCAAGTTATCCAACCTATTAGGTCCTCTAAAACTGCGGCACCAATCCATGTAATTACGGGCCCTACCGCAACGGGTAAGACGGCCCTGAGCTTGAGATTGGCTCAAGCTTTAGGTGGTGAGATTATTTCTGCTGACAGCCGCCAGATCTATAAGGAACTCACGATCGGCTCTGCGAAGCCTACCGTCGATGAATTGGCGCAGGTTCCCCATCACTTCGTTAACGAACTAAATCTTGGTGAACCATATTCCGCCGGCTTATTTGCCGAACAGGCCTCTGTACGTGTTGACGAGGTTTTAGCACGCGGCCGCGTGCCAGTTATAGTCGGTGGCTCTACACTCTACTTGCATGCACTTGTACATGGCTTGTCTCCAACAGTACCCTCCGACCCAGTTGTACGGACAAACATTGAGAAACGACTTGAAGAACTCGGGAAAGAGGTCCTCTACAAGGAGCTTTCAGAAATAGATCCACAGTCAGCTAGCACGATGGATCCGACAAAAACATCTCGCTTGGTTCGTGCACTTGAGGTTTTTGAACTGACCGGTACGCCTCTATCCAAATTTCATGGTCAACCTACGCCCTCTCCTCATGAATTTTGTGTCACGGTACTTACACTTGAGCGCCCTACCCTCTACCAGCGAATTGAAAAGCGAGTGGACCGAATGCTGGAAGCAGGTCTCGTAGAAGAGAATCGCCAGATTCGAGATCTGCGACTGGATCGAACATTACCCGCCTTAAAATCAATCGGTTATCAGGAACCATTGACTTATTTGGATGGCCACTGTGATTGGAATGACATGGTTGAACTCATTAAACGAAATAGCCGACGCTATGCTAAACGACAATTGACCTGGCTTCGTCGCTATGAGACATATCGCCAAATTTATGCGCAAAGCCCAACTGACGAGTTGCTGGAAACAATCCTGACTTCACCACAGCAATGACCTCGGTTCATGTTGAAAGCCCCATCGCCCGATTCATTCCCCTGAATGACTGAGCAATGGAGCATATCAGGCTGGCTTTGTGCTGGGCTGGAGAACGAATCCAGCCACGGTGAACAGAACCATGTTAGATTCAAACTCAGCGATCATGTTAGCCTTGTTCGCAAAGAATAATTCGCGCCATTGCTGCGAGGTTCTGAAGTGTAAGTCTTCTTCCTGGGCATTCATCTTCCCAAACGATCTTAGGCGGTTCGCCAATCGGTCCAGGATCGCTAAAAGTTTGTTCTGGAAGGATGTTGTATATACGGACTCAACTACGATTACTCTGCCTCGACAGACACGCATCGCCTCACGGAGTAACATTTCAGCGTCTTTTGCATGATGTAATACGTAGTAGAGCAGTACCACGTCAAAGTGCTTTGAAGGCCATGGTAAGGGCCCCTGTTTTAATGAAATATGGGGAAGATCTGTTTGATTCATCGAAACAACATCGGCAAGTGAGACACTTGCTCCCAATCCCTTTTGGATGGATTCTCCTACATACCCCTCGGCACAACCTAAATCCAGAACGGTCATTGCACGAATGTCTTTCGGGAAAAATGGCTGGATTTTTTTGAATTTTTTACTCGCCCTTGCGCGCATCAAACTCTGTAACCATCTTGGAGCATATCGAAGTGTTCCAGCAATGCCCCACCCTGCCCATCCAACAATGACGAACGTCCAATACGGGCCACCCACATAAAGGAGATAGGTCCCTATGGACCATACTCCAAGCCAAATCCAATGCCACCCGTGAGCTTGTAGGCTTGCGGCTAAAAACAACGGAACTAGCAGGTACCATGGATGAACGGTTGTGCTCAAGACAAGATAGCAGCCTGTTGTAATGAGCATTGCTCGTGCCAAAGACCAGCGCTGCAATAGATCCAAGATGTACAAAACTGGGAGACTGCACAGAAATATCAACCGCAGAAAAGGCCCCAGTTGCTTACTCCAATCTTCGCCGGTTAGCCACTGCGTTCCAGATTTCAGGCTATAGTAGAAGCCGGAATTGAACTCAAAAAATCGAGCATACAGGTCAAGTGACCCCGAAACGTTCGATAGGACGTATGGAGCGGCAAACGGGAGTGCAAGCAGAATTGCTGTGATTGCACCCGGCCAAACAGCATTCCAACCATATCGCCTCCACAGGTATGGAAAAAAAAGAAACGGGAATAATTTGATCCAGCCTCCGATTGCAAGAAAAACAGAAGCCCACCTCCCATGATTATTCTGGACGAGATAGATCGCCAAGATCAGTGCCAACAGGAGTGCCGACTCTGAATGAGCCTGGCCCGCTGTTTCCAGAATGACAACGGGATTCCATGCATATAGAAGGACAAACCCCGCTGACACAAGTCGGGCAAGTACCAGAATGGCGAATAGTTCGGCAAGAATGAAGAATCCTTTGATTAAATAATAGCTCAGAAACCCATCGGGTTGATGCCATGCAGTGCCAACCCTAAAAATCAATTGCGAAAATGGTGGATATACGCTGATAAAGGATTCAGAATTCAGGCGTTCAAAAATGATGTCCTGCTGAAGATCAGCAAGAGATGCCTCTTCCGGAACGAATCTGTATGGGTTTACACTTTCATGCTGAACCAGTCCATCCCATACATAGCGATAAGCATCATCCGAAAGAGATGGCGGAATACCTATGAGAGATAGCCGGAACAGGAAAGCATATACGAGGACCGTTTTAAGGGAAAACCTTCCTATACGCCAGCACAATATCCAGCACACACTCCCAAATGCGACCAAACCAAATACGAGAGGGAGATGTCCCCGATCAACAGAGACAAGTCCCAACACAAAAATTGAAGCACATAGTCCAACATGGAACATCCACTGCCATACTGGAATTGACCGCAATAGAGCAATCATTGGCTGTACTATCTTATTGATTGTGCTCCGCTTTTGCTACCATGGAATGATCAACATTACCATGGGGCTGTCAGTAGAATGTGGCCCCCGTGAAGTGAGGGGGCGAGTTGGGAAAATTGACGTAACTTTCTTCTTGGAAGCGCTTCCATACCCTTAATCATCTTTACGAAAATGATACATCCTAAACCAGTTTTGGGCAGAGAAACATTCTTTGTCAGCTTAGCGGCTCTGATTCTTGTTATACTCTCGGCTGGAGTTTTATTCCTTCCGTCGACTGCGCCCCCAGTAGAACGTGGTCTGAAATCTGAAAAATCTAAGTTTATCAAGGATCGGTTTGGCTATCCGGACAAATTCCGGGAGTATTTTGCAGATATTGAAGGACTCAATGATGGATATGCCCCCTACCCGCCCGGGCACAAAATGCGGGAGTTCCAAAAAGCAATTTTGAGGAATGCGAAGCGTGGCCGCAGCGCAACCACATTAAACTGGTTTGAGCGTGGACCAGGTCATGTGGGTGGGAGAAGCCGTGCAATCGTACAGGACCTGACGGATCGTTCCGGGGATACATGGTATGTTGCTTCCGTGGGGGGAGGCGTATGGAAGGCCCGTCGTTCCGAGTCGTTCGGACTACAAAAAGTCGAATGGACGCCGCTGACCGACCATTTGCCCAGTCTTGCAGCAACCACTTTGGATGTATCTCAAAGTAATCCCAACGTGGTGTACTTCGGGACCGGAGAGGGCTTTAGCAATGTTGATGCCAGTACCGGAGTTGGAATGTTTAAGTCAACGGATAGTGGAGAAACCTGGACCCATTTAACCGCATCGGCTGTAAGTGTGGATCAGGACTGGCGTTTTATTAACCGACTTGCGATACATCCCGACAATCCAGATATTGTTGTTGTCGTAACCAACGGGGCAATATTCCGCACTGAAAATGGAGGAGAATCGTTCGAAAAAGTCTATGACACGGACAGGTTGCGCGTGCAGGATCTGAAGGTTAACAGAGATAATTTTAACATTCAGTTTGCGTCGGTCAACGGAACTGCGATTATTAAATCTACCGACGGTGGAAACACATGGGAAGACTCATTTAGAGGTTTCGTATATGGTGCAGGGCGGATTGAGCTGGCGATTTCTGAATCCAACCCTGAAGTTATCTGGGCTTCAGTTCAGGGTCTTGGTGGGAATCGAGTAGGTACTAGCCAACAAGGGCTGCAAGCCCCAATCTCAGATCTCTATCGTTCTGTAGATAACGGGAATACTTGGCGTCTGATCGAATTTTCGAGAGATACACCCTCTCAGGCTAATACTTTTCTAGGTGTTCAGGGGTGGTATAACAATTCAATAGCTGTTCACCCATATTCTCCAGACACCGTATATGTTGGCGGCGTCTTCCGCTGGAAAGCATGGGTCAATAATGATGCAACGTTTGAGACTGGAGGCATCACTCGCTTCGAAAATAGTACCCCCTTTCTGGTCTTTCAGAACTTTGGGGCTCCGTTTGCAGGTGGTGCACTGGATGTAGGCTATTTAGACGACGGTGCCCAAGATATTTCCATAAGCGAAATGACATCTGTTGAGGTTCGCTTTGGACCTGGACTCACACAAATGGCACATCGATTCACTGTACCTCCCAACGGTGGTATCAACGCGGATGGGGGGGCAGGAATTACATATCCTGAATACATGTATGCTGACTATGTTGAGGTCCCGTTTCAGGTTTGGGATACAGACAGAAATCGACAATTGATGGTCTCATTCCGAGACCAGGCAAATGATGGAGAATGGAGCCTTATACCTGTAAATACTGATGGGCCGGGAGAGACACATAGCCGAGAATATATTTTTATTTCAAAGTATGACTATAACGCCTCCGCGCCCAAGACTGAGTATACAGAAAATGGAGGATTCAGTCAAGGTCTTATGTATTTTTTCTGGCCAATTCTCGCTCCGGATTTGGAAGAAGAATGGGACCCTAGCTCCCCTCCAGCTGGAATTTTAGACATAGACTTTGGTGCCATAGAGGGGCAGTACCGCAGTACGGAACTGTGGGAAAATGGGAACGTCCACGTAGATCATCATGCCCTTACGGTTTTGCCGATTAATCCAAGTACGAATGAGTTCCGTATCCTGAATGCAAATGATGGGGGTGCGGCCTTTACACTTGACAGCGGAGAGAATTGGGTCGAGGGAGACGAGACTCCAGGTTTCAATACAGCACAGTTTTATGACGCAACCAAGCATCCAAATCTTCCAAGATATTTTGGGGGTACACAGGATAATGGCTCTTGGCTCTCTGGATTTAGCCCCAGCAGTCGTCGTGGATGGCCGAGTGAAGAGGCGCTGGGTGGAGATGGGTTTGATGTGGTCTGGAAGTCCTCTGATTCTCTGATGGGGTCAATTCAAGGTAATTTGATCGCACGATCGCTTGACGGCGGCGGTGGGGATTGGTTTGTAGCTGGTAACATTCGTAATTTCGAAGGACAATTTCTGACATCCATTGGATGGACACCAGAGTCAAAGGACGCAGTCTTTTCAATATCGCCCGAGGCTGGTCTACTTCGATCACTTAATTTCGGAGGTCAGTGGGATGCAATTAGGCCTCCGGATGCGGAAAAATGGGGAGGAGGAAATGGTGGCAGAGTGCGTGTTTCTCTTGCGGATCCCTCGGTCGTTTGGGCAGGATATAGGTTGACGCAGACGGGTGGCGGCAGAGTGCTCCATGTGTCTGAAAATGCCCTAAGCCGTCTTTCTGACGTGGAGTTCCGGCCAGTTACCGCTCCCAGCTTTGCACCGTCGGCCCAAATTGCCGGATTAGCAACGCACCCCTTTACTCGTGCTACGGCTTACGTTACATTTGGAGTTGGATGCCAGCCCAAAGTGCTCCGAACCGAAGATATGGGGAATACCTGGGAAGATCTTTCAGGATTTGCTGGCAAT
>JAPPBZ010000014.1 GCA_026702635.1 Bacteroidota bacterium | reverse complement strand
GATCAATACAGAGATAGGAGTAACGGTCAAACCGCAGAGACCTTGATGAGCTGTCCAGCCAGATTAACCCGTGCCCTTGCGCATATGTCTGCGCCAGAGGCTGTAGATCTACCGCTGCTAATTTCAGTGCCCACATACAGCTGTCGCATCTCCCGACCGAGGAGAATCTGATGATGCCCTTCGTCCAATTACTACTCGCCGCTCATAAAGAAGTGTATCTTCCGTGTTCCCGTGTTTGGCATAATTTTGTCACAGCCTGACTCGGAGAAGTGAGAGAAGAGTATTCTACCTGCTCAAGCTAAAATATTTCTTCACGGCAGTCTTATAGAAGTCGACAGCTTGAACGACCTCAGATTGGTCCACGTGCTCATTTGCCGTATGGGATAGTTCACTAGAGCCGGGGCCAATTTTCACCGCAGGAATCCCCTGCAGGTATATCCAGTCGCTTGCAGTTGGAGAGCCCTCTGGTTGAGTCCCAGGGGCTGCAGTCAGGCAAGCTTCCACGATGGGCTCATCTGTCGCAGTACATACGGGGATAATCCGATCGCTGTGAACAGTGACCTCGGATTCCACGACAGCGCGAATCGTTGCGACGATTTCATCGTGTGTATAGGCGGGAGTGCTTCGAATATCTAGATAAATGGTGCAATGATCGGGGATCACGTTTCGGGCAACTCCCCCTTGGATGGTCGTCACATTCATGCTGGTGTCCCCCAGAATGGGATGACACCGATCGAACTTGAGTTTCAATAAGCGCAGGATATCATCTGCGGCCTTGAGGATTGCATTCTCTCCAAGCTCATGCCGGGCTGCATGAGCACTGTGGCCCTTGGCATCAAGTCGCACTACAAGCAATCCTTTCTGAGCAACCACTGGGAGTAAATTTGTTGGCTCACCGATTAATGCAGATTGCGGCCGCGGCAGCTTGGTCTGCAAGAGTTTTTGTAAGCCATTATTCTCATAATCAGTCTCCTCACACTCGGTCAAGGCAACGATGAGCTGACCCTTTTCCGGCTTCCAGTTTTCGGATGCTAATTCCAGGAGTGCCGATGTCATGGCAGCTCCGGATGCTTTTGCATCTGAGGCACCTCTGCCATAGATCTTCCCGTTTATGTGCGTAGCATCGAAGGGGGGATAGGGATGGCCGGAAGAGGGAGGGACTACATCTAGGTGCGACGCCAGGAGTAATTTATTTGGCCCATCTCCTAACCAGAAGAACAAGCTATTTTCAATACGCTCGCTATGAATTCCCGCTTGATCCACATAGGACTGCATGTAAGAACAAATTTCATCCTCCTGACCACTCAATGATGGGAATCGAATCATTGAGTCTAGCAGGCTGAGCACCTTTCTTTCTCTCATTCTTTCTCCATGATAATTGAAGTGGCATTCTGTTTCTCGAGCAGATCATCTACTCCTAAAACCCACACACTGGAAACTCCTTTTTCGAGTGCACTGCGTGCCGTTTGAATCTTCACAGACATCCCTCCGCTGATCCAGCCCTGTGTGATCCCGGCTGTTTCATCGGAGGGAGAACATGTTCGAAGTAGCGAAGAAGGATCGTTCAGGTTTCGCAGAACACCCCCCGAATCGGTCACCAGAAGCAATTCTTTTGCACGGATATGTGTTGCGAGTGTACAAGCGACCGTATCCGGATTGACATTATAGCGCTGTCCTGAATTGTCAGTGCAGAGTGGAGCGATGATGGAGATGAAGCCAGCATCGGAAATCGTTTCAATCAGCGTGGTATCAATCGAGACGATTTCACCAACCCAGCCAAAATCAACTTTCTCACCATCAACAAGCCATGGTTCGCGTCGACGGACGTTTATCATGGTTCCGTCAGCTCCGCTAAGCCCAACTGCTTTCAGTCCACAGGCATTTGCCTCGGCTACCAGCTTCACATTCACGGCGCCTCTCATCGCCCACTCAGCAATTTTAAGGTCCAAGGGGCCCGTGACCCGGCGCCCTTCAATGATTTTGGGAGCATGACCAAGTCGGTTGGCCAAACTGGTTGACTGGATTCCACCACCATGTACAATCACCACGGGAGAATCCATGGCCTTGATCTGATCCCAGAATCGTGTCAAATTATCAAGGACAGCCCCGCCAATCTTAATCACGATTGGTGCTCTCATATGAGATTCCAGGCTCGTTCTAGGATTGCTATTTGTGCATGCAGTCTAAATTCTGCCTGCAATAGATGGATGGCTTGTGAGCTGTTGAGAACAGCATCCTCCACCACGACTCCCCGGCGAACAGGGAGGCAATGCATAAAGGCGGCATTACCGAGATGGTGTTCTCGAACTTGCCAACTCTGGTACTGATCACGCAACGCTTTTTCCTGGTCTGAATCATCATAACGCAACTGACTTCCCCAGGCTTTGGCATAAATGACGTCTGCTCCCTCGCAGGCAGCATCCTGATCATCCGTTTCTGTTAATGAGAAGCCATGCTTCGACGTATATGATTCCGCGAGTCGCATAATCTCAGGGTCAAGCTCAAACCCTTTTGGTCGCGCAATGGTAACCTGCATGCCAAGCCGGGTTGCCATTAAAAGGGCAGAATTCGGTACAGCCTGTGCTAGTGCTCGAGGATGCCATGCCCACGAAAGAACAAAGCGCCGTCCTTTGACTTCATCATTGAATTGTTCTCTGATTGTTGCAGCATCTGCCAAGGCCTGGCAAGGATGATATAAAGCGGATTCGAGGTTGATGACCGGTACAGTAGCAGTCTCAAGAATTTTTTTGAATCGTGCTTCGCTTTGATCAATAGCATAATCAGTACCTGTCGCAAATAGGCGCACACCCAACGCGTCATAGTATCGTGACAGTACGCCAATCGCCTCCCGGATATGCTCTACTGATTTGCCATCCATACGAATGCCATCTTTCCATTCCATTCCCCATACGCCAGATCCTGGGATAATGACCGAGGTATGAGCACCGAGTCGAGCTGCCGCAACTTCCATGGATGTGCGTGTACGCAACGAGGAATTAAAGAAGAGCAGCCCAAGACTGCGGAGAGTGTCCGGTCTGCGTAACGATCGGGGGCGATGATAATGATGGCGGGTACGAGCTAATTGCTCTTCCCATGTCAAGTCATCTTCGAGATGCCAATCAAATAAGTGTTGCAGTCCTGAATCAGGCATGAGCATGCACCATCACGTCTTTGAACGCTTCAGCGAATTCTGAAATATGCTCTGCACTGGTAATCAGAGGTGGCATGAGGCGCATGACATTTGCGTCTGCGCTCCCACCGGCTAATACGCCATTTTTACGCAGAGCTGGAAGAATATCACTCGTACTCAGCTCAGTCCTTACGCCGATCAGGCAGCCGTGTCCCCGTACTTCAATCACATACGGTTTGATTGCAGTTGCAATGGCATCAAATATTTCCGACGCCCGCTCCATTAGGCCATCGTTTTGGATCGATTCCAAGGTTGCGATGACGGCGCTCATTGCAATCATGCCTCCGCCAAAGGTAGATCCTTGATCTCCATACTGAACTTCATCAGAGAGTCGGTCACTCAACAACAATGCACCGACGGGAATCCCAGATCCAAGGCTTTTAGCGAGCGTGATCATGTCCGGAGTTACTCCAAATTGTTCACTGATGCTAAATGTACCGGTGCGTCCCACACCAGTCTGGATTTCGTCAAAAATCAGCAACACATCATGTCGATTGCACAGCTCGCGGAGCCCCTGGAAGTAATCGCTGGAAGCCTCTACGATTCCAGCAATACTCTGAATTGGCTCAAGGAGTATGGCTGCAATGCCTTCGTTCCGAGAAAGGATCGATTCTACAGATTCCAGATCTCCAAACTCGGCGAAATAATGCGCGGATGCCAATACATCCTTGAAGGGTTTTCTGTAAGATGGATTCCAGGTGGCTGCCAGGCTTCCAAGAGTACGTCCGTGAAATCCATTTTTTGTAGAGATGATACCGTTCCGGCCGGTGGATTTTCTAGCGATCTTGAGTGCCGTTTCAATTGCTTCCGTACCGGAGTTGCAGAAGAAAATCCGATGGAGTGGAGCCATTTCCGCGAGTAGTCTGGCTGCATGGGCCCGGGTATCGTTGTAAACAACATTCGAGTAAAAGAGAAGCCGCTCACTTTGCTTTTGAATTGCATCCACTACCGGAGCAGGGCAATGCCCTAGGGCAGTCACGCAGTGGCCTCCGTAAAAATCCAGATAACGATTCCCGTCTGCGTCCCATACATAGCATCCTCTGCCACGCACGAGTGCAAGGGGCATTTTTTTATAGGTCGGGATGAGAAATGTATCCTCATTCCTCAAGATCGTTTGCGTCTTCATCAGTGAGTTTCTGCTACAAGCCCGGTTGTGATCGGCAAGTCCGTCAACAGATTCATGTTCTGGATTGCTTGTGAAGCAGCACCCCGGAGCATGTTGTCTAAAGCAAAGCCAATCACGAGATCTTCATCTCGCATGACCCATCCCAAATCGCAATACGGAGAACCGACGGCATAGTGCAATTCTGGAAGTTTACCTGGCCAAAGTCGAATAAGCGGATGGTGATCATACAGGTTCTTGAACCACTTTGCGATTTCGGGTTCAGGTAGGGGAGATTTAAGTTGGATTGTTCCCCATATGCCGCGCGTCCAGGGTCCAGATACCGGCACCATAGCCAGATGAATGCCGGAACTGACAAACTGTGAAATCTCAGCTAAATGCTGATGATCAAGTACCTTGTAGGCTCGCACATTCCCATCTCTCTCAGGGAAATGAGTCGTTGGTTTTGGGCGAATTCCTGAACCGGATGCTCCAGTGATCGCGGTGATAGAAGCGTTGGCTTCCGCACAGCATTGGTTAATTGGCCAAATAGCGAGAAGCATTCCGGTCGCAAAACAACCAGGATTCGCAATATAACGGGTAGAGTAGGGGGCAAAGAGTTCTGGTTGTCCGTATTTAAATTCAGGGATCAGCTCGGGAGCAGGGTGTTTCACATTAAAAAGTGATTCGAATTTCGATGCATCTTTAAACCTGAAATCAGAGCTCATATCAATAATACATCCCGTATATCCACGATCAATTAATGCTCTGACGCTCGCTGCCCCCTTACCATGTTCGGCAGCTACGAATACGACATCAATATCTGACGCGTCAAATTCCGTGGCAGCGGTAAATTGAGTCTGCTGTTGTCCTCGGAGTGCTGGATGTGCAACGTGCAGTGGCTTCCCCGCATAGGTTCGGCTGGTGACGCATGCAAGCGATGCATGGGGATGCTGGAGGATCAGTCGTATAAGCTCACGACCAACGTAGCCGCTGCCATGTAGAACTGCTGTACGAATCATTTTTTCGAGCGTGCCTTGTACGCAAGATATGCCTGAAGGCCGCTGAGTTTCGAAAAACTGCGAGCATCGGGTCCATCCCAGAGAGCGGTCTCTTCTCCATAGGTGGCCACGCCAGTATCGAACATTGAATAAGGACTTTCGCAACCTTGGACGGAAATATTGCCCTTGTAAAGCCGAACAAATACGGAACCAGTAACCCCATGCTGGGAAGAGGTCAGGAATGCTTCAATATCTCTCATTACGGGATCGAAGTATTGTCCTTCGTGGAGTAGCATACCATAGAAGTCACTCAACTGATCCTTTTGATGGCGTTGCCATTTGGTGAGGACAAGCTTCTCCAATTCTCTGTGTGCTGTGATCAGAATCAGGGGGGCAGGAGCCTCAAATCCAATTCGTCCCTTGAGTCCAAGAATTGTATCCCCGACATGAATATTTCGTCCAACTCCATGTTTGGCACCGACAGAGGCAAGTTTCGTGATTAATGCAACGGGAGGCAGTTCCTCACCATCCAAGGCAATGGGTAAGCCATTCTCGAATTGAATACGTAGTTCAAGGCCTGCTTCAGGTGCTTCAGCGGCAGGTACAGTATATGGGTAGGCTTCATCCGGTAATGGCTTAG
>JAPPBZ010000256.1 GCA_026702635.1 Bacteroidota bacterium | reverse complement strand
TGTTTTGCCAACTGCATAAGTGAGGGCGAAATGTCCGATTTGTCAAGTGTTGCCACATCTGGTGTCAGGCTGGTTACTGGCAAGAGTGCGAGAATCGCACGCGCAACTTCCTCGTTCTCAGTCGACCACATCCACGCTACCAAGGCGCGTGCCTGCAAAGCAGAGGCTTTCGAACCAGCTGAAGCAATACCACGAAGCACCGGAGCGTGCCACCACAAATCATCATCCGAGGCAAGCACTCTCACGAAGAGCATGGTTGCACGCTGTTCTCGAGCGATCACTCCAGCAGCTTTCTCCACGAGCGCAGAATTACCCGAATCGCTCAGGGCAATCCTGAGAACACGATCCAAGGGCATTGAAAGGAGGGCAGCTACCTGCACCCATTCTTCATCAATGTCTCTCCGTAGAATCTGCTCCTGTGCACGTAAGATCTCTTCGGAGTCTGTATCGATCAGTCCAAGGGTCGTCAAGACCTGATAGCGTACCCTTGCGTTGGTGTCGTTAACAAGTTGTAGGAGATCAGGGACCAGGACCTCCCAACCCTTTGTGTCTATTTCCGCCAGACGGACCGCATTTTCTCGAACACCGGGATGAGGATCTTCTAATCCAATACGAATATCCTCCGTACGAAGGCCGCCAAGTCCATGCAAAGACCACAGGATATGGAGTCGCCCTTCCGGTTGCGTTTCCAAGGAAAGCTGTTCCCTTAAAAGCGGTATGGCGGCTGTATCATGTTCGGACACAAGCATTCGTTGTGCTGTCATTCTCCACCATCCATTCGCATCAGCCAGGCGGTGGACGCGCTCCGCAGTGTCCATCGGCTCCAAGGTATTCATCCAGGATGGCCGCGGAGTTCCCTCAGGAACAATGCGATATATTCTGCCCCGCGAAGTGCCTTGAGACAGGTTCCCCGCTTCGACGACCTCATCATCCATCCATTCTGGATGCTCCACGATTTGCCGATAGTAATCTACGAGATACAGCGCACCATCTGGCCCTACGGTGAAATTCACAGGTCTAAACCAACTATCGGTTGAAGCCAGAAATTCTCTCCCCCCTCTGATCCGGGAGGCAACAAAACTACTGCCATCTGCCGTAACCTTGTTAACATGTACAAGATTGTGTACTGGCTCAGCCGTAAAGGTAATTTTGTCGTTATAGGGAGCAGGAAACAGGCCGCCATGATACCATGTGATGCCGCATGCAGAGGTCATCACTCCCCGGTCCGTAAGCAGTTGGTGCTCTGGATCTACAGTAATCGGGAACACCTGGGAGGTCCTGCCACCGAGTAATGAAGATTGAGTCGCATCACCAACCGCAACAGACAAGTTACGCTCCAGATAAGGTGCAGCCAACGCCTCGTAATAGTGATGATGGCTATTTGTATTTAAGAAATGACGGCCCCATGTGTCAAACGTGTGGCCAAACTGTGAATCCCCACTCCGCATCTGAAGTTCGAATGTATCCGGTCGAAACCGGATATTTCGATCAAATCCATTCGGGGGCAACCGAGGAGCTTCCGGTTTAGCAGGAAAGAAGATCTCCCCCCCAGTGTCACCAAACGGGTCCGCATATTTTTCCGTCCAGGAAATCGTGCCGTTATTGGCAATGTAGATCCAGTTGTCAAGACCATAAAGGGGGGTATTTGCATTGTGCTGAGGATTACTCAAGGCAAACCCCGTGAGCATGACTTCACGAACATCTGCAACTCCATCCGCATCGGTATCTTCGAGGTAAAGAACATCTGGTGGGTCCGTTACGACCACCCCTTGTTTCCAGCGCATCACCCCGTTGGGGAGCGTCAATCCCTCGGCAAAAAGAGTGGCAGTATCGGGGTATCCGTCACCGTCCGTATCACTAAGGAGCTTCACTCGCCCAGAACCACCCGTGTCTAACGGATAACCGGGCATCTCTACCACATACACCCGTCCCCGCTCATCAATCGTCATCGCCACGGGATCCTGTACAAGTGGCTCTGCAGCAAACAACTCGACGGCGAATCCCTCTTCAACCTCGATGGTGCCAAGTGCTTCACCGGGAGCATAAGGAGGCCTGGTTGTCGTCGTGCAACTCCAAAGCAGCACGGATAATAGCAAGAGATAGTACTTATGCATACTATTTGTGTAACGCAGCAATGCCCTCCGGCAGCATGTATAGTTGTTGGATTTCCGCAGTCGAGAGATCTCGATTGAAGAAGGCCAAGTCGTCTATCTGACCCTTGAACTGTAATCCAATCTGCGTGAGGACCTCCTCAGAGTTCCAGGTAAGGATTTGGTCCCGCCCTTCCAACACACCAGAGAGCTCTCCATTGAGATAGCCGAAGAGTACCGCATGGTTTTGATCGGTGTTGAATTTCTGTAATACCAGGACCACATGCGTCCATGAATCGTGCGAAAATGGTGGATCAGATACAGTGATCATTGGCATGACTCCCGGTACCATTTCCTCCCACGGCTGGTTATCGGGGTTCCATATCGTGCGGTCCGCAAAAGCTGCAAATCGAAATTGTCGCGGACGATTACGAGTAAAGTCTACGAATATGGAAGCGTCATCCCAAGCCCGTGATGTGATTTGTATCGGATCACACCACTGCCCCTCAACCAAGCCCTGATTGGGATCCAGTTTCAGCCAGAATGAGATGGTCGCATTCCATCCCTCTTGGTGGTAAGGCAAATTATCTTGTGCCCTAAAAAAGTAAAGTGCTTCCGCGTACCGGGAAAAGTTTAAGGCTCCGCCGTGGCGGCCGCCATGAGGTATAATCGACACAACACCTTCAGGCAAGACAGCTGGCCGGGCATTATCACGCTCCCCCCATCCCTGAGCCCGGTAAAGGACTGGATCTCCCGCTGCAACGTCTGCAGTCGATGTCGAATCAAAAGAGGCATGGAAAGTAAGTGCCTCCTGCAGGGGAGATAACTGAATCAGAAGAAGTAAGGCAATCATATGAATGGGTCGGGGTAATATCAAGAACCTAGCTGTATCACATATTGCGTCGAAAACTACAGGCACAGAACGTGTCTCCCATCATCAAGGACAATACGCTGACTCTTCAGGAATTCAGAGATTCAACCGCTTCAGTTCATCAACTGCATAACTGGCAGCTCTTGCCGTCAGAGCCATATATGTAATTGACGGGTTCTGACACGCCGAGGAGGTCATACATGCACCATCGGTCACAAATACATTGGGGACTGAGTGACACTGATTATGTGCATTCAATACACTGCTCGCCGGATCCCGTCCCATACGAGCGGTTCCCATTTCATGGATCCCCAGCCCAGGTTCCGCGCCAAGACCATCTTCCGTATAGTGATCATAGATCTCTATGTTTTTGGCGCCTGCGGCATCCAGCATTTCTGCAGCTGATTGTTTCATGTCCTCACGCATGGCGAATTCATTCTCGCCCCACTTACAGTGAATACGTAAAACTGGCACCCCCCATGCATCCGTTACAGACTCATCGAGTGTCACATAGTTGTCAAAGCTTGGTAATGCTTCACCAAACGCCTCCAGGGTCATTTCCCAGGGCCCAGGTCTCCTGAGTGTTTGTTTGAGTTCAGGCCCAAAGCCGTGAATCGGGCGATTCCAGGAAGGTCTCGTCGCCTCTCCCTGATACCCAAAGCCCCGAAGGTAGTCACTGCGGCGGGTCTCTTTGGAAAGATTCCGAAACCGCGGAATATAGATCCCGTTCGGGCGACTCCCTTGAAAATATCGGTCTTCGCCACCCGGCAGTTGACCTGTGGCACCAATCTGAAAATGATGATCCATCAAATAATGTCCCAAGGCCCCACTATCGTTCGCAAGACCATGGGGGAAGCGGGACGATGTCGAATTCAGCATGATCTGCGTCGTCCCTAATGCGGAGGCACACAAGAAGATGGTTCGAGCATACGCCTCTCGCATGACTCCCGTAGTACGATCTATGTAGCGAACCCCTGTGGCCTTCCCTTGCGTTTCATCGTAGATCACACTGTGCACAATACTCTCCGGTTGTAGCGTCAGCCTGCCCGTTGCAGAAGCAGCAGGCAGTGTTGCACTCTGGCTACTGAAATAGGCCCCTGCCGAACATCCCCGGTAACACGGCCCACAATAATGGCATGCAGCCCGACCATTATGAGGCTGGGTAAGGATTGCTGCTCGGCCAATCGTCAGTAATCGGTCGTCAAAATGGGACTCCATAGCCTCCCGAACATGCTGCTCGGCCCAGTTCAGCGGCATGGGAGGCAAGAAAACACCATCTGGACACTGCGGAAGGCCTTCCGGTTGGCCTGTGATTCCGGCAAATTGCTCTACACGATCATACCACGGTGCAATCTCTTCGTATCGGATTGGCCAATCAATGCCCATGCCATCCTGTACATTCGCCTCAAAATCCATAGGGCCCCAGCGATAGCACTGACGAGCCCATAAAAGCGAACGTCCACCAACCACATCCGCTCTGATCCAAGTAAATGGATCCCCTTCTACATAGGGGTTTTCCCGGTCATTAATAAAGAAATGTTCCGTGTGCTCCGCAAAGGCATAAGTTCGTGATTGAATCGCATACTGCTGCTGATGCGCGCGTGAACCCTTACTGTTGCGGGCAGGAAATTCCCAGTTTTCCAGATGTTCAGTGACGTATCCTGCACCATGCACCAGATTGTAACCTCGCTCCAAAAGCAGAACATTTAGCCCTGCCTCCGTAAGCTCTTTTGCTGCAAACCCTCCGCTGATACCAGATCCCACTACGATGACATCCGTAATCTCCTGTGACCGGGATACATAGGCAGCTTTTTTATTCATAATCGCCTCGAGCGTTGATGTTGATATATAGAATTAGATCAATAGCTACTGGCAATAATCAAAGGCTTTTGATTACGGCCATCCTCAGAACCGATCAAATAATACGATCGCATCCTACACTACGTCTACGAGCAACTGTGCTGCATCGCTCAAAAATATCTCATACGGGCAAAACATTCTTCCAATGTACATTGCTCCGATTCTTTCCCCCAACCCATGCTTCAAGACACATAGACCCCGTTTGTTCAACGATACTCATCCCCAGATAATGTCTTTTCCACCTCCACCTGTTCCAGATTTAAGTTCAGCTTCTCACCTAGTCAGGTAATCTGTTTGGCCAGCCACGGCGTAAAATTGAGAACCTCGTGGCGCCAAACATCCCTCAAATCCACAGGGTCAAGTGATTGTATCTTCGGCATTTCATTTTCGGCATATTTGTGTGTCTAGACCAATTTATTTTACCCTAGCACAGTATCCTTATCGTGCATAGCACCGTGGAAGATACGGATCCCTGGAGGTAATGCCATCCCCTTAATAACCTCGACATAGAGCTGAACCTCCTTGAGACTCTGCATAAAATTTGATAGAACCTGTCGCCTAGGCTTATGTGTGCCAACTAGTCTTTACCCTGAAAAAAATATCCATCGGCTGACCCTATAATGCCACCTTCCCATCTAGGTATTATCTTACGGGTTCTCAGGATTGTCGCGGCTGATGACCTCATATCATTCGATAAGCTGATAATCCATCTTTTTGGCTTTCATTACAGAACCTGATTAAGCACTTCACTCTCATGCATCGACTCATAATACTATCTCTGGCCCTCTTGGTCACTGCCTCTCCGGTGCTGGGACAAGTCCCCTCTTTGGACGCTTGGGATATCCATGACCTTGATCGTCCCCAACCACGAATTGTAACCCCCGGAGAGTTGACCTCGTCCCCTGCTCCTTCGGATGCGATTGTGCTGTTTGATGGCACAAATTTCGACGAATGGACTCATGCGAATGGAGACCCGGTCGATTGGTATTTACGAGATGGCTATATGGAGGTCAAGCCTGGCACAGGTATCATCAAAACCAAACGTTCATTTGGGGATGTTCAGCTTCATATCGAATGGGCTACCCCAAACAGTGGAGAAGGGCAGGACAGTGGTAACAGTGGCGTCTATC
>JAPPBZ010000226.1 GCA_026702635.1 Bacteroidota bacterium | reverse complement strand
AGAGCAGCGGACTCATAATCCGTCGGTCGGGGGTTCAAGTCCCTCTGGGCCCACATCCATTAGGACAGGCCAAGCAATTGTCCTCCTTGGTACACCACGAGGGAAGCTATGTACGCAAGTGCTGTCATGTAAAGCCACATGACCAGGGGCCATCGCCAGGTATTGGTCTCCCGGCGTGCAATCGCCAGCGTACTCATGCACTGGAGCGCGAACACAAAAAATACAAGCAGGCTGACCGCCACCAATGGCGTAAATACAGGGCGTCCATCTGGATAGCGGTCGGCTTTCAGCGCATCCCGCAGCGCCACCCCCTCTTCCGCATCCGCAACACTATAAATGATGCCGAGCGTAGAGATGATTACCTCACGTGCGGCGAAAGCGCTCACCAGACCCGCACTAATCTTCCAATCAAACCCCAGGGGCTGCATCACAGGCTCAAGAATTCGCCCCAGATATCCAACAGCACTTCCTCGGATCTGAGCCGACTGTTCAACAATACGGGCACTATCCAGCGCTGCAGCATACTCAAGCTCTGCCTGTTGCATGATGGACTGTATCTGTGCCATCGTAGGATCTCCGCTCTCCAACGAACCCTCCAGATCAGGCAAAGCCATATCTGGCACTGGCAAAAGCGCCTCTGCTTCGGCATACCTTGCCTCGCGCTGCTGTGCTGCCTGCATCTCAATCTGCGCCCTTTCGGCGTTTGTATCAACACGCGGATAACTTGCCAAAAACCACAGAACAATACTGCAAGCCAGAATAATTTTCCCTGCACGCACCGCAAATACTTTGGAGCGCTGAATCATGCGCCAAAGTATTTGCCGTGCCCGGGGCCGCCGATAAGGGGGCAGTTCCATCACAAAGTAGCTCTCAGAACCCTTGGTGAAGACAAACCGTTTCAGGATCGCTGCAGCCACAAACGCCATTACCGTCCCCATCATATACATTGAGAACATTGCCAACCCCTGGTAGCCAAATATCCCCAGTGTCCCTGCAGGGATGAAGGCAGCAATGAAAAGAGTATAGACTGGCAGGCGAGCGGAGCAGCTCATCAGGGGTGCGACCATGATCGTGATCAAACGATCCCGCTCATTATCAAGCGTTCTGGCAGCCATGATCCCTGGAATCGCACAGGCATATGAACTGAGCAGTGGCAGGACGGAACCTCCACTCAGCCCTACGCGCTTCATGACGCGATCCATAATGAACGCACTGCGGGCCATATATCCGGTGTCTTCCATGAGGCCCAGGAAGAAAAAGAGAAGCAATATTTGGGGCAGGAAAACCACCACATTGCCCACTCCGGTAATCACACCATCGGTCAGCAGATCTGTTGCCCAGCCAACCGGAAGGACGGACTGGACGGCTGCCGCCAGTGCTGAAATCCCAGTCTCAATCAAATCCATGGCGGGTGTCGCCCACGAAAAAACGGCCTGAAAAATGCCAACCAGAATGACCAGGAAGAACAGGGGTCCAAAAATTTGATGGGTAAGCACTGCATCAATCCGATCACTGAGCGTCGCTGCCCCCTTCACTCTGCGTACCGTCTTATTGACGATGGGACCCAGCCATGCGTACCGCCCACTTACTTCCGCATGCCTCCATGCAATCCCCCGCTCGGCAAATTCTTTCCGCAGCTCTTCAATGTGGCGCACAAACCCGGGCGCGATCTGGCGCCACGTATCCAATGCTTCGTCTTCCGCCAGTGCACGCAAAATTTCCATCCTGCCGTGGTCAAGCTGGACTTGCGGAGCTTCCTCAACCAGCTCCTTGAACAGAGCTGGAATCTTTGCATCCACCGCATCCATGAGCGTCCACCGATACCCCTGTGCAGGTTTGGGAGGATCCAGGATCTGCTTTTTTAGCTCATCAACTCCCTTACCCCGGGAGGCAACGAGTGGGACAACCGGGACCCCAAGCTCCGTTTCCAGCGCAGGTACATCTACAACCAACCCGTTTTCTTCTGCTGCGTCTACCATATTCAGGGCCACGATCACTGGCATCTCTATGTCGATCACCTGGCTGACAACGTAGAGGTTGCGTTCCAGGTTACCGGCATCCACCACGCAAACCACAAGATCCGGTGCTTCGTCCCTGCGCCCTACCAATACCTCATAGGTAATCCGTTCGTCCAGGGATCTTGGAGTAAGACTGTACGTGCCCGGGAGATCAATCACCTCAACATGTGGTGATCCCGTCAGGCTTCCTGACTTCCGCTCAACCGTGACTCCTGGAAAATTAGCAATCCGCTGATTCAGGCCGGTGAGCCGATTAAAGAGCGTGGTTTTGCCGACGTTGGGATTACCAACTAGGGCAACGCGGATGGAAGTTGAAGAGGACACGTCAACCCCGATGACTTATGCTTCGCACTTGGATATGCGTATCTGGGCTGCCTCGGCCTTTCGGATGGAAAGATGATATCCCCGAACCTTAAGATCCATCGGATCACCAAGTGGTGCCAGACGCACGACTTGGACTTCTGAACCGGGGAGCATGCCCATCTCCATCAGGCGGTCCATGACTGCGTCGGGTTCAAACCCCAGGATCCTGCCCGATTCGCCAGGGCGTAAATCCTGAAGCGTCATGGGCTCACGGGAACTGCCAGAACGTCTGCAGCCATATCGCGGCGGAGCCCGATTCGGCAACTTTCAATACGCACGATGAGTTCGTCAGAATTTTTGAGCATCTCCACGTGAGCCCCCTCCCGTATGCCAACATCACGCAACCTGTCCTGTGCACATCCATATACAGAACAGATTTTGAGCGTGCACCCGTCACAAAAAGATGTCAGAGGAGAAGGAACCATGACTGGATTAGGAGATCTGCACAAATATACTTATTTGGATCGAATATAAATAAGTATGCACAAATTGGTTCCGTGAATCCGGCAATTATTGGCAATCCTCCGATTTTTTTTGAATTATTTACATCAAGGAGCATAAATAGGTGTCATAGACATCGCACGCCTTAACTTTGTATCAAATCATCATTATTTGATCATGCGTCTGTCGAAGTTTTTTGGCCAAACCCTGCGCGAGGCACCTTCTGAATCAGATTCAGCATCCAGTCAGATGCTTGTACGGGCCGGATATGTGCGTCAATTGGCTGCTGGCCTGTACTCCTATCTCCCCCTGGCCCATCGATCTCTGCGCAAGATTGAACAGATTCTCCGTGAAGAGATGGACGCAATCGGCGGGCAGGAGATGTGCATGCCTGTCGTGCATCCAGCCGAAATCTGGCAGGAGTCCGGGCGGTGGTATGAGATCGGAGACGAGATGGGGCGGTTTCAGGATCGTAAAGGGCGGGAATTGGTCCTGGCCATGACCCATGAAGAGGTTGTGACCAGCCTTTGTAAATCAGAGATCCGCTCCTACCGGCAATTACCGCAGATGGTCTACCATATACAGACAAAATTTCGGGACGAGCCGCGCGCCAGAGGAGGACTCATTCGTGTACGCGAATTTGTTATGAAAGACTCCTACACGCTGGACAAAGACTTTGAGGGTCTTCAATCTCAATACGAAGCACACTACGACGCCTACCACCGCATTGGGGCAAGGCTAGGGCTGAACCTGGTCGCTGTGCAAAGTGATCCTGGGATGATGGGAGGCAAGGTGGCGCATGAGTTCATGTATATCTCTCCTGTTGGTGAAGATTCTCTGGCGATTTGCGAGGAAACCGGCTATGCATCCAACCTAGATGTAGCAAATTTTCAAAAAATCCCGGAGCCTGCCAGTGCACCAGAACCTCTGACCCGCGTGCATACACCCGGACAGTCCACCATCGCCAAAGTGGCCGATTTCTGCGGGGTCACCACGCGCCAGACCGGTAAGATGGTCTTCTACATGGGGGATTTCGGTCCCGAAGATCCTTCTCGTCTTATCGCCGCCTGTGTTCGTGGGGACATGGAAATCAACGAGCTCCAACTCCGCTACGCTGCCAAGGCACAGGCGCTCCGCCCTGCTGAGGCCGAAGAAATTACCGCGGCGGGGTGCGTGCCGGGCTACGCCTCCATGTGTGATATTGACCGCACCAAAGCCCTCCTCGTGGTCGATGATCTGATTCCCGAATCAACCAATCTGATTGTCGGGGCAAACGAGCGTGACTGGCATTACACCGGCGCCAATTATGGACGGGATTTTACCGCGGATGTGATCGCCCCGATTGCACTGGCCTATGACGGTGCTCCCGATCCCATTGACGGAAAGCCGCTGCAGGTCGTCCGTGGCATCGAAGTTGGGAATATCTTCCAGTTGGGGACCCGCTACAGTTCCAGTATGGGAGCAACCTACACTGATGAAGATGGAGAAGGATTCCCGATCGTAATGGGATCCTATGGAATTGGGGTGGGACGTGCGCTTGCCTGTGTTGCAGAAGAATACAGTGATGAATACGGGATGGATCTACCGATTTCGGTGGCTCCGTACCAGGTAATTCTAGTCTCATTGGGACGCGAAGGAGAGGTCCATGAAGCAGCCGAAACACTCTACCACGAATTACTTGCTGCCGGGATTGAGGTACTCTATGATGATCGTGCTGTGAGCCCCGGGATCAAGTTTGCCGACGCGGATCTTCGCGGCATCCCGTTACGATGCACGGTCAGCTCCCGCTCACTCAAGCGGGGAGGAGCAGAGTTTGGTCGCAGGCGAAGTAAAGATCTTGCAATCCTTCCGCTTGGCGATGCCGTTGAGCAGATTCAAGCCGGGATAACGGAATGCTTCAATGTGCTGAACCGGCGACTGGAAGATCTTCCGACCTGGGCATCCCGGTCCGAATAAGACTAACCACCGGTTTGATTGCGTATGTTTGCCCCACGATAAAACTAATGGGGATTACATACCTATGTCCCCCAACAACCTGATCAAGTCTTCGGATTATTGTAACTTTTTGTAGGCTCTGTATGATTTTCGCCCGGAGGTGGATCGAGCTATACGCGACTTTCAGATATGTTACGATAGATGTCTGGAGGACACTCAATAGAAGGATGATCAGTTTTTTCCAGAAGAAGTACGTTTTGAGGACTGGCATCTCTACGTTTTATCCTCTGTTTTCGTTTTCGTCTTACTGGAGAGCTTTTGACGGCAATTACACTGGAATGGACGTTTTCTGGGGCACATCCGTCACGATAGCCTTAGCCATAGCCATTTATCTGTATTTCCCCATCGCAAAAAAGATCGAGCGCGGAAGCATAATATGGTTCTTGGGACTAGTCACCTCTATCTGCCTTTTTGCTCTTGGATCAGTATTGAGCGGGCTCTGGACCCACTGGATTTTCATGACCCCCGTTAAAGAGGAGGCCTGGGGAGAGTACATCTGGTTCTTTGCAATTTGGATACCGACAATCCATTTGATCGCCAAGGGTCAGGGCAAACCCCACGAAAGAACACCCAGCGAAATACCGTTATTCAAGGGACCGACCGCGTGGAATAAGGCAGAGAGATAGGTAGGCGAGAGATTGATTCGGCTGTGGGGTAGGCGTAGCAATGCAGATGACTAGCAAGTGTTTCTGTTTCCGATCCGAGAGGTACAAAGGTAATAATCCCCAACCCCTTCAGAGGTGTGCTACCTATCCTGCAGCTGCTGCCCAATAAAACACTTAGAGACTGCCATCCAGCTCTGGGGAACCGGATTCAGCGCAGCATACGCATCTGCAGTTCACTTCAGGAGAGATCGCTGTCCATGTCAGGGAAGCGCTCTTTTCGAATTAAATCAAGAAAAGCCTCGAGTGTCATTCCACCCAGATCTTCGCCGGAGCGTGCACGTACCGAGATCGTGCTCTCTTCTGCTTCACGAGTTCCAAGCACCACCATGTAGGGCACTTTCAACAGTTCTGCCTCCCGAACCTTGTACCCGATCTTCTCACTTCGGGTATCTACCGTGGTTCGCAGCCCCTCCGCCTCAAGTCTGGTTTGCACTTCTTCGGCATAGTCCGCCGTGCGATCAGAAATGGACAGAAC
>JAPPBZ010000198.1 GCA_026702635.1 Bacteroidota bacterium | reverse complement strand
CTTGATTTGGATCGCTATGGGCTGATTTATGCGGGGGCACAGAAAAATATCGGTCCCGCCGGAGTTACGGTTGTGTTGGTTCAAGACAGTTTTCTGGAAACTCGCAATGCAGGGCTGCCAACGATGTTGGACTACGGTACGCACGCTGCTAAATGTTTCAACACACCTCCGGTTTATGCGGTTTACATGGTCGAAAAGGTACTAGGGTGGCTGGAGGAGCAGGGAGGGATTCCTGGGATCCAAGCGGTGAACCAAAAGAAAGCCGCACTTTTGTATGATGCAATAGACTCCAGTGGATTTTACCGGGGAACTGCGGAGAAAGAGTCTCGCTCCCGCATGAATGTAACTTTCCGATTGGCAAAAGAAGAACTGGAGCCGGTCTTTATCCAACAGGCTGCAGAGCATGGATTGGTCGCACTCAAAGGACATCGGTCAGTCGGTGGAATCCGTGCCTCTATTTACAATGCATGTCCATTGGAATCCGTTGAAGTGCTGGTCGACTTTATGGGGGATTTTGAGAAGAAAAACGGATAGTCCGAGTCCAGGGACGCGGATCTCAAGGAATTCTAACCGATCGTTGTATATTCCCCCTGAATTATACGATTCATGACCCTAGGAATAGTTCGCGCCTCAGCACCGGCAGAACAGCGAGTGGCGTTGGTACCCAAAGTTTTGTCCTCTCTGTCCAAGAAGGGTTTGGAGATTCTGGTAGAGTCTAAGGCCGGTGAAGGGGCTCAGATCACCGATGATGCATTTCGTGAAGCAGGAGGACGGATTGTATCTGGGCAGGAAGCATGGGAGTCGGATATTATTGCATTGGTCGGGCCACCTTCCGAGGATGAATTGGACCGGCTGAAGTCGGGGGCGACTGTCGTCGGATTCCTCCAGCCGCTCGAAACGCCGGAACGGATGGCTCAGTTAGCTGATCGGGGAGTGACTGCGTTGGCGATGGAGCTTGTTCCCAGGATCTCGCGGGCACAGAAGATGGATGCACTCAGCGCAATGGCTTCTTTGGCAGGCTACAAGGCAACACTGATCGCCGCCAACCATCTCCCTAGATTCTTTCCTTTGCTAACGACGGCAGCGGGAACGGTTCGCCCTGCAAATGTAACGATTCTGGGAGCTGGCGTGGCTGGGTTGCAGGCCATTGCAACCGCCCGCAGGCTTGGGGCCCGCGTATGGGGATACGATATTCGCGAAGCGGCCCGGGAAGAGGTCAAAAGCCTCGGGGCACAGTTTGTTGAATTAGACCTCGAAATCGAAGATATGCAGGATGAGGGCGGGTATGCCAAGGCGTTGATGGATGCCAAGGCGAAGCAGCAGGTGGAACTGCTTGTCCCACATCTGGCGAAGTCAGATGTGGTGATCACAACGGCTCTGATTCCGGGGCGCAGTGCACCAACTTTAGTGAGCCAGAAAGCAGTTGAAGCCATGGCGCCCGGTAGCGTTATCGTTGACTTGGCAGCAGCCAGCGGAGGAAATTGCACCCTGACGGTAGCGGATGAAGTAATGGTCCATAATGGTGTTCAAATTATCGGCCATACGAATCTCCCATCCACTGTGCCCACAGATGCCAGTTTTCTATATGCGCGTACGGTTTCAGCAATGATCAATGAATTCGTTCAGGATGGGGTTTTTCAACCGAATTTTGAGGATGAAATCTTCAGAGCCTCCTGTGTTTGTCACAATGGACACATTGTGCATGAGCGTGTTCTCAGTATGATCAAATCATAAGCCCATGACTCCGTATTCGCTCTTCATACTGGCCATGTTTATTGGTCGGGAGATATTGAGCAAGGTCCCCCAGACTCTGCATACCCCTCTTATGTCCGGTTCCAATGCCATCAGCGGAATCACCATCGTTGGTGCATTGGTGTCCGCGGGGATGGTAGGAGGGGTGTGGGCAAAATGGATTGGTTTTGCTGCCCTGATTTTTGCGACCATTAATGTTGTAGGCGGCTTCATGGTGACGGGTCGAATGCTACAGATGTTCAAGAAGAAGCCTACCGAATAATGCCTTCAGGACTCGTTAATGGACTCTACCTTTTCTCCGCGATCCTGTTTATTGTGGGGCTGAAAAGATTGCAGTCTCCTGTCACGGCGCGGAGAGGAAATCGGCTTGCGGCACTGGGAATGCTAATTGCGGTGATCGTCACACTATTTTCCCAGGAAATTCTCACACCGATCGAGATGATAGGTGGACTATTGATAGGAGGATTTATTGGTGCAGTGTTGGCAATGCGCGTCCAAATGACCGCAATGCCAGAATTGGTGGCGGCGTTTAACGGCTTTGGTGGATTGGCGTCGGCACTTGTGGCAGCGGCAGAAATCATCCCTATGGTCCTAGAGCACGATGGGGCGGCAGGAATCGACTCGGGTGTATTTCCGTATTTGAGCGTACTGGTGGGGATGGTTACATTTTCCGGGAGTGTCATCGCTTTCTTGAAGCTCAGCGGCAAGATGACGGGGAACCCGGTTGAGTTTCCAGGCAGGTACGTGGTTCTGGTGATCTTTCTGGCTTTGATGATCGCCTCCATCGTGTGGACATTTATTGGAGGAGAGATCCTTCTATGTTTTTTGATTCTTGCCGCTTTATCCCTGATCTTCGGAATTCTGATCGTCCTTCCCATCGGCGGTGCGGATATGCCCGTCATTGTGGCATTTTTGAATGCGCTTTCTGGATTAGCTGCGGCAGCCACCGGGTTCGTATTGTCAAACACCGTTCTGATCATCAGCGGTGCGCTGGTTGGGGCTTCGGGGATCATGTTAACCAATACCATGTGTGTTGCCATGAACCGGAAATTCTGGCAAGTCATGGTTGGAGGTTTTGGGGGCGATTCTGATGAGGATGGAGCAGGAAAATTAGCGGATGGGCGCACCATTACGTCTACGACGCCGGATGATACGGCGATCATGCTCAGTTATGCGCGGAAAGTCATTATTGTGCCGGGTTACGGGTTAGCGGTTGCGCAAGCTCAGCATCAGGTGCGGGAATTGGCGGATGTATTACAGGCCCAAGGCGTGGAAGTCAAATATGCTGTTCATCCTGTGGCCGGACGAATGCCGGGTCATATGAATGTGCTTTTAGCGGAAGCCAATGTGCCCTATGACTCGCTCTTTGAGATGGATGAGATTAATCATGAATTTGAGTCGACCGATGTAGCGCTTGTGATTGGGGCCAATGATGTCGTGAACCCTGCCGCTCGTCATGACAAGTCAAGTCCGATCTACGGGATGCCAATTCTGAATGTTGATCATGCCGAAAGCGTCGTATTTTTGAAGCGAAGTATGCGACCGGGGTATTCTGGAGTCCCGAACCTGCTCTTCTTTGAGCCGAATACCCGAATGCTTTTTGGGGATGCAAAGGATTCGGTGACAGAGTTGATCAACGAGGTCAAGGCCGTTTGAGAGTGAACAAGCAGCCGAACAGCAATAATTGTTTTGTGTGTGGTCGCAACAATCCACACGGCCTCTACATGTCTTTCTATGACAATGGGGAGGATGAAGTGGAGTCACATTACACCGTTCCCCGATCCTTCGAGGGGTATCCGGGGATTGTTCATGGAGGGGTGCAGGCTGCGATTCTGGATGAGATCATTGGACGCGTATCGTTGATCGAAGATTTCCATGCGTTTATGATGTCGGTCCGGCTGGATGTAAAGTATCGAAATCCGGTCCCAGTGGAAATGCCGCTACATATTGTTGCGAAGCGGGAGGTCATGCGTGATCGCTTCGCCAAGGCGGAGGGAAAAATTTATTTACCAGACGGAACCGTGGGATCCGAAGCATCCATCAAACTGGTCCGTCTTCCAGAAGAATTTCGTGTGGGTGTAGATGTCTCTCAGGAGCTGGGTTGGCGCGTAGATCCATGAGCCATTTGAGGTCCGTTTTTCATTTGGGATCTCAATTTTATCGTGATCTGGCCACCAATTGGGCATTACGGCTGGGCAGCAGCCCACCACGAGTGTGCCGGTTAAGGGGAAATGCGTTCTTGAAGTGTAGGCGCCAGAGCTTTCCAGATCGTGTCAGCTAATCTTCGCTGTCCAGCGGCATTGGGGTGAATTCCATCGGATTGGTTTAGCTCGGTGACACCGCCGACTCCTTCCAGAAGGAAGGGGATCAGTTCGGTATCCATTTCCTCAGCTAAAGAAGGATAAATTTCTCTGAATTCCTCCTGAAAGATTGGACCCAGGTTGGGAGGGACCTGCATCCCAGCAATCAGAACACTCACGTTAGGATTGGCTTCTCTGGCTTGACGAATGATCTGTGTTAAGTTGCTTTTTGTCATTGTTGGCGGGAGCCCCCGCAGACCATCATTTGCCCCTAGAGCAACAACCAGGACGTCGGGAGGGTTTTCCAGTTGCCAAGCGAGGCGTGTCAATCCTCCGGCAGACGTATCTCCACTCACACCGGCATTGATGATGGTTACGGGCCATTTTAGTGAATCGATCCGTGCCTGCAGGAGAGCAGGGTAGGCCTCCTCTGGGGAAAGTCCATAGCCAGCCGTCAGACTGTTTCCCAAAAAAAGTACACGGATGGGGGTACCCTCAGGGTTTTGCGCAACCGCTGGCCGTACAGGTAATAGAACACACAAGCACATAACCGTGTATAGGACGATGCTAATTTGGGCAAAACGGGTCAACACTCTAAAATTGAATGCTTGAGGTTACGGAGCTTACGAAAACATATCAAAGTGGGTCCCGCTTACTGACCGTTCTGGATAATATTACGTTTTCCCTCGGTGCTGGTGAGGTTTGTGCGGTCGTGGGTCCGTCCGGCAGTGGAAAGACGACCCTTTTGGGGTTATGTGCAGGGCTGGATTCACCGACCTCAGGAGTCGTAAAGCTGGCGGGTAACGACCTTGGGCAGTGTTCCGAAGGAGAGCGGGCAGAAATTCGACGCAATTTTGTTGGATTCGTCTTTCAGACGTTCAAACTCATTCCCACGCTGACGGCGCTACAGAATGTGATGGTCCCACTGGAACTCAGTGGGAAAGGAAGTGCTCGTAAGCGTGCACTGGAGCTGCTCACGGAGGTTGGCCTCAAAGGACGTGCACATCACTATCCCGTTCAGATGAGTGGTGGGGAGCAACAGCGGGTCGGCCTTGCCAGAGCATTTATTAATCGCCCAGCCATTCTTTTTGCCGATGAGCCTACAGGCAACCTAGATACGGCCACGGGCAACAGAATCGAAGAATTACTCCTTGACCTGAATCGCACCGCGGGTACGGCATTGGTTGTGGTGACGCACGACCTGAAATTTGCCCAGTCATGCCATCGTATTCTGGAACTTCAAGCCGGCCAGGTTGCCCGAGATTATCAAGCCGCAGAGGGAGTGCGCGCAGTGGCATGAGAAATGCCTGGGTTTTTCGTATGGCGTGGTGGGAAAGTCAGGGAAGCCGGCGTCGGCTGCTGATTTTTCTCTTTTCAATGATCGTCGGGGTTGCTCTGCTAGTCGCATTGTCTTCAACGTCAGAAAGCCTTCAGTATAGCGTTGACCAGCATGCACGTGAGCTCTTGGGGGCCGATATGCGGTTCTCCAGCAACCGCCCATTTGATGATTCCACACAGGCTGCTATTGATACGATTGGGGTTGCCAAAGCTCGACGGGTCACTACGTTGTCGGTTGCCTACTTTCCAGTGCAGCACCGGTCTCGTCTGGTCAGCGTCTATGGAGTGGAAGATGCGTATCCACTATATGGGTCACTGAAGTCCAACCCCGCAGAGGCCGAGACTGGGTTCAAAGAAAAGGCGGGAGCCCTGGTGGATCAAGGCTTGATGCAGACTCTGGGGGTTCACGAGGGGGATACCGTTCAGATTGGTCGACGCAGATACGAAATCTCGGGTTCGCTCGTGCGTGCGCCCAGCGAAACGGAAGTCAGCATGCTCATCATGCCTTCGGTGTATGTCCCCATCAACACATTGGATCCTATGCTCCTAGGGTTTGGAGCCATGGCCAATTATGAGGTCTACG
>JAPPBZ010000326.1 GCA_026702635.1 Bacteroidota bacterium | reverse complement strand
CCCGGACGGCCTTTGAGCTTGAGCATGACGGCATTGGAGCGCAGAGTGCGCTGGCCGGTGGGGGGCGCTATGACCTGCTAGCCCCTGCAATCGGGGCGAAGAAGCCCGTCCCTGCAGTTGGCTTTGCGGCGGGTATAGAGCGTCTCATTCTTGCCATGGAAGGATCGGAGTTGCCTCTACCGGAGGTGGATTCATTTGATGTATGGATGATCGCGCTGGGAGATGCAGCGGGTGAAAAAGCATTTACGTTTGTGCAAGCCCTTCGGAGGGCAGGGGTTCGGGCAGGTCTGGAGTTGACAAGCCGCTCAATGAAGGCACAAATGCGCCTCGCAAATCGCGCGAACGCGAATTGGGTTGTCATCCTGGCCGAGCAGGAGATGAAAACGGAAAAAGCAACTGTCAAGAATATGGTCACGGGGGAACAGACGGCCGTTCAATTTTCTAGATTAACACAAAACCTGACTAGAAAACTCAAATAATTATGTATCCACGTCTCCTTGAGATTCCGATTCCCGTTGATTTTTTGGGTATGGAATCAATTACGATCTATTCATTTGGTGCAATGATGGCCACCGGGTTCCTGGTGGCTGCTTGGCTCATGCGACGTGAGCTTGATCGGTTATATCAAACGGGAAAGCTTCAATCTGTACAGATTCCCGCAAAGAAAGGGCGTAAGCAAAAACAAAACGTCGATACAAGTCCGGCATCGCTGGTGGGCACAATTACAGTGATTGCAGTTATTGGAGGCATTATCGGAGCAAAGATTTTTCATATTCTGGAGAACTGGGGAGATTTCATGGTTGACCCCGGTGGAATGATTTTTTCTCAGGGCGGGCTCACCTTTTATGGGGGATTGATCTTTGCCGCAGTCGGAATTATATGGTATGTTCGCAAGCACGGCGTTCACTTGCCCCTTTTTATTGATGCCACGCTGCCGACAGTCATGTTGGCGTATGGGATCGGACGGATCGGATGTCATCTCGCGGGGGACGGAGATTGGGGAATTCCCTCAAATCCAGACATACAACCAAGCTTTATACCAGATTGGCTTTGGGGAGAGACCTACCCGAATAATATTCTTGGCCAGACATTGCCCGAATCGGGTGTTTATCCAACATCCATCTACGAATTTGTGATGGCGACAGTATTATTTGGAGTGCTGATGAGCTTACGTAATCATCCGTTCCGCGCAGGTTGGCTGGCATCGCTTACCGTACTGTTTTTTGGTGTCGAACGTCTCTTGATTGAGCAGATCCGGGTCAACAATGTGTTTGAATTTATCGGTCTGGAGGTCACACAGGCAGAAGTGATCTCGGTGATTATGATTCTTGTGGGGATCGCAGGGCTGGTATTTACAACCCGGAGAAAATAGCATGACCCAGACCACTGCAGCCCAGTCGCTCGGGGCCTGGCTCAAAGAGGCAGATCGTTGCGTGAGCACATGGGAAGCACGTTGGGGTCCCTATGAGCCGCATCCATCCCTTCGTGTAGACCATGAGGCTCTGAGTGCCTCGTATGAAGTCTATGTGAATCGGCTCACGGGGAATTATCCCTTCTTCCATCCCCGTTATGCGGGACAGATGCTCAAACCACCGCATCCAGTTGCGATTCTGGGATACCTTACGGCCATGCGCATCAATCCGAACAACCATGCGCTGGATGGAGGGCCGCCAACGGCGGCAATGGAAAAAGAGGTTGTCATCGAACTGGCCAAGATGTTCGAGTTCCCGATAAATGCGTTGGGACATCTGACCAGTAGTGGAACGATTGCCAATCTGGAGGCGCTCTTTGTGAGCCGGGAGGAGCACCCAGACAAAACGATCGCGGTCAGCCAGGAAGCCCATTACACGCATGCCCGCATGGGCCATGTGCTGGGTGTATCGGTAGAGAATATTGCCGCTGATACAAATGGTCGAATGGACCTGGAGGCACTCGAAAAGGCTCTCCGGTCTCAGAAGATCGGAACGGTCGTTCTGACTGCTGGCACGACCGGCTTGGGAACGGTAGATTCGATAGCGGAAGCGATCCCTCTGTGCCAGCAATATGGCGCGCGAGTTCATGTGGATGCTGCATACGGAGGGTTCTTCAGGCTGCTGAAGAGGAGCGAGATATTGGATCCCGTGGTTGCCAAAAACCTTGACGCAATCAAAGACGCGGATTCAGTTGTCTTGGACCCCCATAAACACGGACTTCAGCCATATGGCTGCGGATGTATTCTCTATCGTGACCCAAAGATGGCGAAGCACTATTTGCATGATTCTCCATACACTTACTTTACGAGTGAGGATCTGCATCTGGGTGAAATCAGCTTGGAGTGCTCGCGTGCCGGTGCGGCAGCGGGGGCATTGTGGCTGACTCTGCAGCTGTTGCCATTATCTGCAGATGAGGGCCTGGGTCCTATACTCTCTTCCTGTTTAGAGGCCGCACAGCGCTGGCATGCTGCACTGGAGGATACCCCGCTCAGAAGCTGGGGAAAGCCAGAACTGGATATCGCGTGTTATTACCCCGAGGCAAAGCCAAATTCTGTCAGCGCTATTGACCGAGCTTCTCAGGCACTTTTTGAAAATTCGATGTCCTCGACGATGAATCCGGTGTTTCTGAGCGTCCTTCGTGTACAGTCGGCAGATTTACGTGCCCGCATACCTGATGTAGAGATAGATCAGGAAAGTGTTCGAATTCTGAGAAGTGTCCTGATGCGTCCTGAGCAGGCGAATTTTGCAGAATCGCTGGTGGACTCTCTGGTGGGTTTTGTACAGTCTCATGTCCGTTGATCCCCCACTCATCATTGCCGGACGCAATGCGGTCCGGGAGGCATTGGAGCGCGCCCCCGAATCACTGGAGAAGGTATGTCTTCAACGAGATGCTCGCGGTTTGAACCAAATTCGAAGCCTTGCAACCAGAGCGGGGATTCCGGTTCAAATGTTGCCAAAGGACGGACTACGGCGTTTGGCAGATGGGATGACGCATCAAGGAGCTGTAGCATTTCAGGCTGCGTTTTCCTATGCGGATTATTCGGTGATGTTAAAAGACATTGCAGCGGACCTTGATACGGTACGGGCACAGCGCCCGCGGTTATTGTTGCTGGATGGGATTCAGGATCCCCGAAATTTTGGCGCTATCGTCCGTTCGGCCGTTGCATTTGGTGTTCAGGGACTCATTGTATGTGCTCATCACATGGCCCCGGTCAATGCGGCTATGGTCAAGGCTAGCAGTGGCACTGCGCTGCGGATGCCGATAGCTCGCGTTGGTCGGCTTGCAGATGTAATTCCCGAGCTAAAGGAACGGGGTTATTTTGTGTATGGTACAGCGGCCCACGGAGCGCATTCGATCTGGGAGATGGACTGGAACTGTCCTGTCGCACTGGTGATCGGCAGCGAGGGGCGAGGATTATTCCCGGATACGGAACGTATCTGCGACCGTCTGGTCTCGATTCCAATGGATGGGGATGTCGAATCACTGAATGCGTCCGTCGCGACCGGCGTCCTCTTGGCGCTGGCTTTTCAGCCGGGCTACAGGAATTGAACGAAAAATGGATTTCTTTGTCGCGCCGAAGCAGAATCGGTGACGGCCTGCTCCATTTCAATCGAAGTATCGGTCACTATCTACCTAATTCAGCTATCACTTGCTGTACTTGGTCTCCGAATGTGCGTGCTCTTTCAATGACCTCTTTTTCGTCCACGGTGAGGATTTCACGGTCTTGAACGACGATACGACCGTTCACGATTACAGTATTGACATCACTTCCACTTACTGCATACACCAAGTGTGAGTAGACACGGTAATGCGGTGTCAGTCCTGCACGATCCATGTCAACAAGTACGACATCGGCGCGCTTCCCCGGTTCTAATGAGCCAATTTCTTCGTGCAGATTCAGTACCCGTGCGCTGCCCATGGTAGCCATTCGGAAGACGGTTTCCGCTGGCAGGGCAGCGGGGTCACCGAGCGCCAATTTATGAACTTTTGCAGCGGTATCCATTTCATCAAACAGATCAAGATCATTGTTGGAGGCGGGGCCGTCTGTTCCGAGTCCCACCGGAATTCCTGCAGAGAGTGCCTTAGTGACCGGAGCTGTTTTTGCGATTCCAAGCTTCATATTACTTTGGGGGTTATGTGCAATTCCGGCGCCGCTTGCAGCAATCTGTGAAATATCTTCATCGGACAGGTAGATCGAATGGGCCAGCACAGTCCCGGGGCGGAGTACACCTATAGAGTTGAGTGCCTCAATGACTCCCATGCCAGCTAACTCGCGAAAATTTGTGTTCTCGGAGGAATCTTCAAGTACGTGGATTTGAAATGGAGCATCAAAGCGCTCTGCAAGCCGGAAAGCAGCTTCGATGTCTGAAAGAGGTGTGGTATAGACTGCATGGGCAGCGACAGACGGAACAATAATGGGATGATCTTGATATCGCTCCATGAATTCTGCCGCATCCGATAGCGATTCTTCTGGCGAGGCATAGTCTGGTGCGGGGAAGCCAATGACGTGTGGGCCAGTTATGATGCGAATCCCAGCTTCGGCCGAGGCTCTCACAATATCGTCACGGAAGTAGTACATGTCCGCAAAGGTGGTGGTGCCACTTTTCAGCATCTCAATGGAAGAGAGCAAGGTACCCCAGTAGACAAAATCCGGCTCCACAAGTGCGGCCTCTGCTGGGAAGATATAGTCGTTGAGCCAGGTGAGTAAGGGGAGGTCGTCAGCCAATCCACGCAGAAGAGACATGGCCGCATGCCCATGGGTATTGATCAGGCCGGGAATCACAAGATGCCCAGTTGCATCAACTCGCATGACTCCTTCCGGTCGAGGTGCATCAAACTCAAGTAACGCAGCAATGCGATCATCCTCAATTAGTACGGCGCCACCTTCGAGGATCGTTCCGGCGCTGTCCATCACCACGACCGTCCCACCATCAATTAGAATGGGGCGGGTGTCATCTTCCCCAAGTTCAGAATCTCCCGCGCATCCCATACTCAGGGTCAGCAGTAATGCGATCAGCCATATCGTATGAATGGGGATGCGTTTATTAATCTTGATGCCTTGGTACATAGAGAGGATGAAACTTAACAGCATGGATTTTCATGCTGAATTTTGATGAGAAGAAAGATGCCTTCCTTCTACATTGCCAGGGAGGATAGGTTTTTCTAGATTTATTGAGATTTTTCGGACAGGCTTGCCATGCTAGCGGAGGCGGTCGGCAGCTTGGGGGCGTTCAGAGTGGACGTAAGATAGGCTGTTGTGTGCCTGGGTTGTCCCCTTTGGATAGCATCATTGCGTTCCCTTAGTCCAAAATCTTTTTTTGCAGAAAATCATCAGGATTTTGGTCACAAAATTGCAGTAGAGCGGCACATACTTTAGTGAGACCCACTGTCCGTTCTTCTTCAAGTCTTGGCACGTGAGGTAACCGCGGAAGTCAATAGAATCACTCCTCCAATTGCAAGGTAAAGAATCAGTTGTGCGCCATGAACGAAAATGGCATAGGCCGCCGCATCCGGCCGCGTGATCCCGTATATGGATGTCAGTGTCAGGATGGTGATGCCGTGGAAGGAGCCCGCGCCGCCCGGTGTAGGAACCAGGATGCCCAGCACCCCGATGAACATGATTGCCAGGCCATCCCAGTAGGATAAAGCTGCCGTAGTATGCAGATCAAACATTAACAGTGGGATGTAGGCCATAAAGCCGTACATCAGCCACATGATTACCGTTGTCCAGATCAGCTGCCAGCGTTTGGGTGTACGGTACACCGTTTTGATTCCACTGGTAAATTGGGTGATCAGTGCTATAAGTCGGCTGCGCAGGGGGGCAGTGATTTTCAAGCGAAATCCAACATAGATCACGATCGCAATTATCAGGCAACAGATTGCAATCCATACCCATGGCAGTTGTGGCAATGGCAGTTGCTCAAGCAGGGACTGCAGTTGTTCACGGATGAATGCCAGAGTGATGAGTAGGCCAAAACCCAACACAAGGAGATCAGCGATACGCTCAACGGCCACCGTCCCCAATAGAGCAGAGAATGAG
>JAPPBZ010000077.1 GCA_026702635.1 Bacteroidota bacterium | reverse complement strand
TCCCGCCAGGGCTCGAACCTGGGACCCTCTGATTAACCTACCACACCGGCTTTCACCGGCCATCTGGATTCATGTTGTGGTCTGGACCATCTCTTCACCCTTCCATTTGATGGGGTAGGGTGGGCTGCGTATGGCCTCTGAGGGCTCTCTCGAATCCGCATCCATGCGGAAAAAGGGACCAGAATGGTTCCCAATAACCCGGCACGGTTAATCGGAACGGACTGGATTGCCCAATTCAAGGTTGCCTGCTGATTACCCATCTATCCGCCGCATTTTTACGTGTGACGACGTAGCGACGGCTTTAGGGCGTCCCAGCATACAGCAGCCTCCACTCATACAGTTTCCTGCATGAGGCTCCATGACTTAAAGTCAGATGCTCTTCCAACTGAGCTACGGGATCAGAATGTAGAGAACTAATAACCCACCAATTTACGGCAAATTTTCCGAATGCTCAAGCCTTTGCTCCTGCATTTCCCAGAGTGTTTTCATGGGGAAGCGAAGGATCAGTCGTCCCTTTAACTTCGAAGGATCAAAATTGATGAACCCATGCGCCAGATAAATCTCTGTAGGAAGGCAGCGCCAGAGAAATTTAATCTCCTGATCCCCTTGCCGGTAATCGCATGTGACGATCATTCCAACCAGACGCTCTCCACCAGAGCCTACAAATACATCCACACCGGAATCGTCAGAGCTTATAGTATTACAGATGAACCCGTAATCCATCGGATAAATAATATCTGGATACCGGGGATGGGGCGTTTCTTTGGGGCGATCCAGCAAGATGCCCTCGGAGAGGATTAATTTTTCCCAGCGCTCCCAAGGAAATTGATCTTGTAGTAATAATGCATAGGCATCGGTCATTCAGGTTCCGGGATAGATCGAATGTTTAATTCATTGAGTCGCTCAGGTTCAACCGTTGAGGGGGTGCCAGACATAGGCTCCTGTGCACTTTGTGTCTTTGGAAATGCAATCACTTCCCGGAGAGACATTGATTGTGAGAGTAGCATGACGATCCGATCCAGCCCCATAGCGATTCCTCCATGCGGAGGGGCTCCATAACGCAGAGCTTCCAGTAAAAATCCAAATCGCTCTTCACTCTCTTCGTCGGGGATCCCCAGAGTATCGAACATCTGTTTTTGAACTTGTTGATCATGGATACGGATTGATCCTCCTCCGATCTCCATTCCATTCAGCACGATATCATAGGCGCGGGCGCGAACATGTGCGGGATCGTTTGAAAGCAGTTCCAGATCATCTGCTTTTGGGGAGGTGAACGGATGATGCATGGCTGAATAGCGTTTTTCCCGCTCATCCCATTGCAACAGCGGGAATTCTGTAATCCATGCAAACTGCCAGGAACTCTCATCTATACAGCCAAGCTCACGGGCCATATGCAGCCGGAGGGCTCCCATTTGCTCCTGAACCGTGGGCCATTTGCCGCAAAGAATCAGCAGGAGATCTCCCGCCTTGGCCCCAGATGCCTGGATTGCCCCGGTTACAAATTCCTCCGAAAGTACATGACTTTTTACAGAACAGTTTGGAGGAGTACCATCGGAAGGGATTCGCACATGAATCAGACCTCCGGCCCCGATTTGTTTGCGCACTACCGTCTTATCCAGGCGATCCATATACCCTCTGCCTTTGTCGCCAAATTCTGGGATGACCAGCCCCAATACCGATCCTCCTGCAGAAAGGGCCTGATCGAATACACGGAATCCTGAATCTTTGAACGCAGAACTGAGATTGCATATCTGAAGATCAAAACGCAGGTCAGGTTTGTCAGAGCCATATCTCCAGAGTGCATTTTGGTAGGTCAGTTGCGGAAAGGGGGTGCGTAGCTTAATGCCGAGAACCTCGTCCCAGAGTGCTGCCATCAAACCTTCGGTCAGGGAATAGATTGCCTCCTCCGTTGCAAAGGCCATTTCCACATCAATCTGCGTGAACTCCGGCTGCCGGTCGGCACGCAAGTCTTCATCTCGGAAGCATTTAACGATCTGAACATATTTATCCAGTCCCCCGATCATCAGGAGCTGCTTATAGGTCTGTGGGCTCTGAGGAAGGGCGTAGAAAGCCCCCGGATGTACCCGGCTTGGAACCAGGTAGTCGCGTGCACCTTCTGGCGTTGATTTCATGAGGGTTGGTGTTTCCACTTCAAGAAATCCCTCCGCATCAAAATAGCGGTGGATCACCTGGTAAACCTGATGCCTCAGGATCATTTTCTGCAACATATCCGGTCTCCTGAGATCAAGGTACCGATATCTCAGGCGCAGATCTTCGGAGGCTAGCTTCGTCTTTTGTGTATGACTGGAGATAGAAAATGGTAAGGCCTCCGATTCGGCAAGAATGCAGAGGCTTTCAACCCGAACCTCAATCCTCCCCGTTGGGAGTTTGGGATTCACGGTTTCGGGGGAGCGCAGTGCAACAAAGCCCATGACGGATATGACGTACTCGCTGCGCAGGCGGTCTGCAAGTTCATGTGCAGCGGGGTTGTCCTGAGGCGAGAACACGATTTGCGTAAGACCATAGCGATCCCGGAGATCTACAAAAATGACCCCTCCTAGATCACGCCGTGTATCTACCCAACCTTTTAGTACAACTTGCTCGCCTAGATGTACGTCCGAGAGCTTGCCGCAGGTATGTGTTCGATCTGGATGTTGATTCGTAATGTTTTCGGAAAAGCTAGACATCGTGAGTATGTGAATTTTCGGCCTGAGCCAAACAACCGGTAAATATACCGGATACGCGTGTAGGAGTAATCATTTTTCGTGAGAAGATTTCACAAAATCAAACAGACCTCGTATCTTGCGTCGCTACACTACAGATAAAAGTAATGACAACAGGCACTAAACCCCCACATGCTGCACAATGGTTCGGCCATCCCCGGGGGCTTTCTACATTATTCTTTACGGAGCTCTGGGAGCGGTTTAGCTATTACGGTATGCGAGCACTTTTGGTGCTTTTTATGACGACTGCGGCTGCGGAAGGGAACCCGGGATTAGAGTTTGGGGAAGGCAAAGCAGGAGCGATCTACGGCTTATACACTTTTTTTGTGTACGTCCTGGCATTACCTGGTGGATGGATTGCAGATAATCTTTGGGGGCAGCGTAAGGCGGTTTTTGTTGGGGGGTGCATTATTGCGTTGGGGCATTTCACAATGGCTGGCCCACTGGTAGGTTTCTCGGATACCGGCAGTTTTTTCTTGGGGTTGATGTTCATTGTCATTGGCACAGGTCTGCTTAAGCCCAATGTAAGTACTATGGTCGGGGACTTGTATCCAGAAGGTGGTGCAAGGCGGGATGCAGGGTTTTCGATATTTTACATGGGAATCAATCTTGGGGCATTTGCCGGGCCAATCCTGACTGGATTGCTGGGCGAAACCTACAATTGGCATTATGGATTCTCTCTGGCAGGCGTAGGTATGATCTTCGGATTGATTCAATATCGTATGGGCACTAAGTATTTGGGGGATGCCGGCTTGCTGAAATCAGATGCATCCGAAGATGCATTGAAGAGAAAAACACGTGTCACATACATCGTGTTGGCATCCTCATTTGTGATTGCCGCTGTGGCAGGTACGCTGCTACTGCAGGCGGTCTCACTGGAGACACTCGCTGCCGGGCTTGGGTATGCAGTGATCGGAATTGCAGTGGCGTTTTTTGCTTACCTCCTCATTTTCACCAACCATACCAAGTTGGAGAAGAAGCGTTTGGTCGTCATTTTCTGGTTATTCATTCTGGCCGCTATTTTCTGGTCAGGATTTGAGCAGGCGGGGTCATCCCTCAATCTATTTGCCCGTGATTCAACTGATCGGATGCTGGGAGGATGGGAATTACCGGCCAGTTGGCTCCAATCTGTCAACTCCACGTTCATCATTATTCTTGCGCCTGTATTTGGCTCTCTCTGGATTACGCTGGCTAGACTTAAACGGAATCCATCCATTCCCCTAAAATTCGCTCTTGGACTATTAGGACTGGCGGCGGGCTTTTTTGTCATTGCTTGGGGTGCAGCAAATGCAGAAGATGGGTCTCTGGTATCTCCGGTCTGGCTTGTCGTCATGTATTTTCTGCATACGGTGGGAGAGTTGAGCTTAAGTCCAGTTGGACTTTCTTCAATCACTAAGTTGGCACCCGTGGGAAGGGTAGGACAAATGATGGGGGTATGGTTTATTGGAACGGCACTGGGCAATTTATTTGCAGGACTCGTTGCAGGACAACTGGAGACGTTGAATGCGGCAGCTCTCTTTGGCAACGTAGCGATGATTATCGGGATTTCGGGGGTTGTGGCCCTTGCTGCGTTCCCGTTCATCAAGCGTTTGATGGGGGAGGTTGATTAGCGGCAACACATGTCTTTGCCCTAAATATTGACAAGTGCCTGGAGCGTTCATGGATTACGAAGTTATCGCTTCTTGTTCTACTTTTCGGGGCTAACGGGGCGGGCATTGTGCATTCCCCCAGCAGTCACGGTAGAACTGAAAAAGCGAATGCTGTGGTGAGGTCGATCCGCGTAATTAGCAAGAGATAATTACACGGATGGTAAAAAACGCTGACCTATGGAATTTCTATACCACGTTCTCCCCGGCCACTCACCGCGCTATGTCCACCGTGAGGAAACTTGAGTCGTCCGTACATCTGGTATAATACCTAAATGGTTTCACATGCATCAACGAACTCGCACAAAGCTCCCTGCTTGCACAGAAATTCCTTCGGACGAGTTAGCTGTTAAGCGGTAAAGGTAGACCCCTGAAGGGAGCGTCGAATTGCTTAAGATGATTTCATGTCCCCATCCCGCGGCCAAGTCACCGGGCGGTAACAGGAGCACGCGCCGCCCCGTCACATCATATACTTCCAACCTCACTCGGGCGTGCTTGGGTAGATCAAAGCGCAGGCGAATTGATTCCCGAAATGGATTTGGATAAATATCTTGAACCTCAAACTCTGGCGGAGCAGAGATGCAATGAATCCTTGTAGGCGGTCCTTGAAAACCTAGAATTTTGTTGCTCCACACCTGAAACTCGACATCGGGCGGAGTACATAGGTGGCCCAAGTTATTATCAAATTCGAACACTAAAAGACGCAGTTGAAGGAATGTGCGAGGGATGTAACCCACAAGATAATTGCTTGACAATTTCAGGCGTCTCAAGGACACAAGGTTACCCAACTCAGGGGGGAGAGAACCGGAAAGCCGATTATCCGACAGGTCTAGATTCTCCAAGGACATTAATTTACCCAACTCGGGAGGGATAGGACCGGTAAGCTGAATACCTGACAGGTATAGATCTTCCAGCTTGGTCAGGTTACCCAACTCAGGGGGGATTGGACACGGAAGCCGAGTGCCCTCCAAATTAAGTTGTTCCAGTTCCACCAGCTTACCCAACTCACGAGGGATCGGACATGAAAGCTTATTGTTGCCTAAGAATAGCCTTGTCAGCGCCGTTAGGTTCCCCAACTCGGGAGGGATTGGACCGGAGAGGGAAGTGGAACCTATGGCTAGCCTCTTCAGGCTCGTCAAGTTCCCCAGCTCGGGAGGGATCTGACCGGAAAGTGCACCGCCACTTAAGACAAGTTCTTCCAGCTTCGTCAGTTTACCGAGTTCGGGAGGAATCGGACCAGAAAGCCGGTTGCTAGCCAGGTTTAGCCATGCCAGCTTCGTCAGTTTACCGAGTTCGGGAGGAATCGGACCAGAAAGCCGGTTGGCAGCCAGGTTTAGCCATACCAGCTCAGTCAAGCTACCCAACTCAGGCGGGATCAGGCCGGAAAGCTGATTGCTCCACAAAATCAGTTCTTCCAGTTTTGCCAGCTCACTCAACTCAGGAGGGATTGGGCCAGAGAGTTGATTCAAAGCGATAACTAGATCCTTCAGGCTCGCCAAGTCCCCCAGTTCGGGAGGAATTGGGCCGGAAAGCCGATTTTTTCCCATATGAAGTGTTTCCAGTTCTGCTAGCTTACCCAACTCAGGAGGGATTGGACCAGAGAGGTGATTGGCAGAAAGAGATAGCCACTTCAGGCTCGTCAAGTTACCCAGTTCGGACGGGATCTGACCAGAAATCCAATTGCTGGTCAAAATAAGCGTATCCAGT
>JAPPBZ010000154.1 GCA_026702635.1 Bacteroidota bacterium | reverse complement strand
CCCCGCCCTCGACAATACGAGTTCGCGAGACTGAATTTAGAATACAGTGTGACCTCGAAGCGCAAGTTGCTGGATCTGGTCCAAGAACATGTTGTAGATGGCTGGAGTGATCCGCGCATGCCTACTCTGGCCGGACTCAGACGAAGGGGGATACGTCCCGAAGCAATCCGGACATTTTGTGAATCGGTGGGAACGACCAAGGTTGACAGCACACATGATCCCTCCCTCCTGGAATACTGCATTCGGGATAACCTGAATCAGCATGCTCCACGCATTCATTGTGTCCAGGATCCTCTCCCCGTCACACTGACGAACTTGCCGGAAGATCATGAAGAGAATATCCAGGCCCCCTACTGGCCTCACGATATTCCGCGTACAGGTAGTCGCTCCCTCCCTTTCTCTAACGAAATTCTGATTGAGCGGAGTGATTTTTCTGACGATCCACCGAAGGGCTTCCGAAGATTAACTCCGGGCGGGATTGTCCGCTTGCGCCATGCATACATCATCCGCTGTACCCATGTTGAGAAAAATGATCATGGACAGGCGGTTCACCTGCACTGCAAATTGGTGGAAGGGACGCGAAGTGGAACGGATTCTTCGCATACCTCCCCGCTAAAACCCCAGGGAACCATCCACTGGGTGGATGCCAAGCGATCCCTTCCCGTCATAGTCCGGGAATATCACCACTTGTTATCTGTGCCCGCATCAGAAGGAGAGATCTGGGCTGACCTCAATCCTTCTTCTCTCATTGAGCATGGCCACGCACGTATTGAGCCCAGTGTGGCGAATGATCCGCTTGATCAGAGGTATCAGTTTGCCCGCCTTGGATATTACTGGCGTGATCCAAAATTTATTGGAGAATTGCAGCCCGTCTTTAATTGCATTGTCCCACTTCGAGACTCTTCGTCGAAGGCCGAAAGCAAATCAGTTGCGGCTGCACCCGAAAAAAGTAAGCCCCAGAGTACTCAACGCCCTCTGACACCGGATGAGAAACAGTGGCTGCAGCGAAGTGGACTGAGTGCAGCAACGGGCCTAGCCATTTACCGGGTACCCGGGGCACAGGCATTCTTTGAAGAAGCCTCAGAATCCGCCCCACCCGCGTCTGTTGGAAACTGGATGGCGAATCAGCTTCTGCCCGTCCTAAAGGATCGTTTGCTCTCGGACCTGCCTTTTGGACCGAATAAGTTCTCACAGTTAGTCCAGTTGGTTGACTGTGGGGTTGCCAGCTCCCACGAAACCCGTGAAGTACTCAAGCTCATGCTTACCACCGATGAATCTCCCACTGAGCTGCTTGCCCATGTGCAGGATTCAATTGTGAGCGACCCCGATGCACTCAAAAAAATGATTACTGATGTTCTGGACGAATATAGCGACCGCGTACAGGCTTACGCGGCCGGTAAGGTTGGATTACTGGGCTTTTTTGTGGGACAGGTCATGAAGCGCTCGCATGGAAAAGCGAACCCGAAACAGGTTCAGATGCTGGTTTCCGAAGAGCTTGCCCGAATCACTTCGTGACCGGCCTCTTGAAGTGCAGTGCGGGCCCGATCCGGATCTCGTGTCAAGAAATAATCCGTGTCATAGGTCGCCACCGTGAGGATCGAGATACCTGCATCCGCCAGTGTCCCCGCAAGCCCAGCCAGAATCCCTACAGCAGAAAAATCCAGTGGCCCCTGACAACCCATCAGATACCACCCGCGCTCCGCAGCCTGTTCTAGTGGAACCAGGGATTCCTGACAAATCACAGCAAGTTCTTGTGGTGTTCGTGTGATTGATGTAAATGGGCCTTGTTCCGCCCACGCGGGAATTTTGCTTGCAGGTGGAAAGCGGAGCACTGCAAAAGGCTCTGGATATTCTACAAGCACCATCGCATCAGCCCAGAAGGTGGACTGCCTTCCGTAGGCGTCGGATACATGTATCCCGACCTAGTACGTGAAGAAGTGCGAAAAGGCTTGGCCCCGCGGTGGTTCCGCTGACAGCAAGCCGCACCGGATGAATGATCCGCCCTGCTCCGACTCCACGCTCCTCTGCTAACGTTCTTAATTCCCTTTCGAGGGTTTCTTCGCCAAACGATTTAATTGCCTCCAGGCGGTCGACGTACCCCCGTACCAAGTCTGCTGCATCTGCCTTCCACCGTTTTTTGACACCAACCAGATCAAACCTTTCTGGATCTACAAAGCAGTAGCTGAATCGAGTGGAGAGATCCTCCGCGTGCTCCATTCGGTCGCGAACCAGAAGGCACACCTCCTGCAAATAACGATGATCCTGGCCCTGAATTCCATGTGCTTCAAGAAATGGCAGAGCCCGATTGGCAAGTGCTTCGATATCCAGACGTCGAAGATGCTGGCCATTAAACCAGTTCAGCTTATTCAGATCAAATTGTGCTGGCGCTGAACCAACCCGTTCCAAGCTGAATACCTGCTCTAAATCTTTGAGCCCAAACACTTCGTCCTCCGAGCCAGGATTCCATCCTAGGAAGGCAAGAAAATTCACGACAGCCTCGGGCTCAAACCCACGTGCACGATAATCCCGCACATTGATTGGAATCCCCTGCCGCTCTGCACTCCGCTTGGAGAGTTTTCCGCCGGTTGGGCTTAAAATCAACGGCAAATGCGCCATCTTGGGCGGTTGCCAGCCAAGCATTTGGTAAAGGAGGATATGTTTGGGCGTGGAGGGAATCCACTCGTCACCTCGGATTACATGAGAAATCGCCATATGGTGGTCATCCACTACATTCGCTAAATGATAGGTCGGCATGCCATCCGACTTGATCAGAACTTGATCATCAATGCTTTCAGAAGAGACCTTTACAGTCCCCTTGATGAGATCATGGAATTGCACTGTTTCGTTTTCAGGAACACGCAGTCGAATGACATGCTCTTCTTTTGCATCCAACCGCCGTTGAACAACGTCACTGGACTGAGTTAGGCTGTTATCCATTTGACGTCGCGTCCCTATACCGTACGCTGCATTGGTTTTCCGGAGCGCAGCAATCGAATCTGGAGAATCAAACGCATAATAAGCATGCCCGGAAGCCACCAGCGACTCTGCGTACTTCACGTACAGAGATTGACGTTCTGACTGGCGATAGGGGCCATAGCTACCTCCCTGTTCCGGCCCCTCATCAACCTCCAACCCACACCACCATAACGCCTGAGCAATATCATTCTCTGCATCTGCGACAAACCGTGTACGATCGGTGTCTTCGATGCGCAGAACCAGATGGCCTCCCTGACTGCGCGCAAACAGGTAACAGTAAAGCGCTGTCCTCAGGCCCCCAATGTGCAGATAACCTGTGGGGCTTGGAGCAAATCTAACACGGATTGACGAGCGATTGAATTCTTGCGTACCCACGATGAAGTCTGACTAATTGTGATTGATTCATCTCAAGGAAACATGAGACCATCCAGCGTCCGCTTATGGCATACCACCTTGTCGGATGGGTTTTAACAAACACTTTGTGCATTGTTCGCTCATCCAATAGCCACCTATTTTGAGCTTACCTTAAAACAACCTTACAACCACACAAAATTCCTGAAATTTTTTCGGAAGAAACAGATCGTCTCAAATAATTCGCCTGCTCGAAGCGGAGAGGCTTAGTGTAGAGTTGTAATCTCTGAGTTTCGGAGGGCGACGACTAGAATGGATGGAACTGCCAGACTACAAGCGTTCTATTGCCCCTCTCACCGGATGGAAGTAGCTCATACCCCCCGAGCGTATACATAAGCCCATTCTTTGTTAACTCAATGCTCAAACTTTCGTCATACGTGGTGCTTATGCCAGTCTCTGTGTGCATATTCACGATGTTCATGTTGAATTCAGCAGTCTCCTCAAACGTCACCATGCGGTGGTTTTGGTCCAACCCAAAGATTCCATCCGAATAGGTAAACTCGCTCTTAAGTTCCTCCATTTGAGCATTTAAACCGTCGTTTCCTCGCGCGGTCACATCACGCTCGTGGGACGATAGAACATAGGTTGAAAAAGTACTGGATCGCTCCCTGGCCATAGAGGCTCCCCATCACTACTCTCTGCGTAGCGGTAGAATATTCCACGATCAAAGCACGTGATCTGGTGCCCGGTATTGCCCCATTCCGCAGCAGTTGATAGTGGAAACCTAGGCTTCCTGAGATTATAATTTCGCACTTTTCCCGATTCAACGGAGTAGGCATGGATCTGGGGAGTCCACCTTCTTTTATGATTCATGAAGTAGACCGTGTCCTGTCGTTCACAAAATGATGGGAAACCGGGCGGTATCTTCGAGAGTCGCTGGTTACATGATCCGTCTGCGTTGAGAACATATACTGCCCTAGATGTGACCACGACCACGCCGCCGTTCTTCAGAAATCGTGCAGACCATATATAACCGGTTCGATCTGAACTACACTGCGAGATGTCAGTCGTACGGACATGCCGACCGGAACCTGTAAAAACGTGCACTGGCCCTGACGGAAAATCCATCACCAGAAATTCACCTTCGTCTGATAGATCTACAGAGCCGAGTGTGCCCAAGGGTACCGAAGCATCAAAACGAATCGTATCTATGGGGGTGAAGAGATCGTCAAACTCCATGAAGCTCGATTCCATCACGCGGTACTGTGGACTTGGTGTTTGGCACGCGGACATGGACACCAACCAGAAGATACAGACAACCGAACCGATCCGATACAACATATTATTCAACTAACACTCTGTAGAAATATAGGCAGAAACCGCCTTTTTCAATCCCTCCGAACAGCAATTTTCACGTTTACAATTTCATTTGTATCCACTCCGGCAATTTCACTGGAGTAGACTGACCTCACACACTAAGCCTGACGAAATGATAATATCCAATCCCCGATCCGACAAACAGTGGGTTCCTAGATTAGACTACCGAATTGATTGATCTACGGAACCGTTATAGCTGATCACGGTGCAACAGCGATTCCAAAAAATCAGATTTTCATAGATGAAGTTCGTTCACTGTGCTGCTTTACTTGCAGTATCATTCCTACTCTCAGATGCCTCTGCTCAGAATACAATCGTGGCAGAAATTGATGGAAAATCTCTGACGCTGCAAGAGTTTGAGCAGGAATACGCAGAGACCATCGGCGGCAGAGCCGCTGCAAGTGATGATTCCCTGAAGGAGTATGTCGATTTTTTGGACCGTTACGTGAATTTTCGGGTGAAACTGAAAGAGGCAGATGCTGCTGGCTACTTTGAAGATGAAGGTCTCCTCTCCGAAATCAATGGACACCGCGCTTCCTTTGCAAAACCCCATCTCATTGACAATGAGATCTTGGAACCGATGGTGCGGGACATTTACGAAAAGCGCAAAGAATACGTCCACGCCAGCCATATTATGGCACTCTTTTCTTCGAATACTCCCTCTCCTGCTGATACCCTGAGAGCCTGGAATAAGATGCTGACTCTACAGGATTCTCTCCGGGAAGGTACTCCATTCGGTGACCTTGCAGAACGAATGTCCGAAGATCCATCTGCAAGCAGCCCAACATCCATAAGAGGATATCGGGGAGATCTTGGATGGTTTACCGGAGGGCAAATGATTGAGCCATTCGAAATTGCTGCCTATAACACTCCCATTGGAGGAGTATCTGATATCATTCGCAGCTCTTTCGGCTACCATATCCTCACAGTCCATGATCGTGAGACAACCAAGCCGGATTATCTCGCCTCACACATCATGGTTCGGTTTCAAGGCGCCACGCAGGCCGACTCCGCTCGTGCATACGCCAAAATGGATAGCCTAAAAACACTGATTGATCAGGGAATGGATTTTGCCGAAGTCGCAATAAACCATTCAGATGATCGGGCAAGCGCGCAGTCTGGAGGCTCCTTGGGAGGGTTGATTCAATTTCGAAACCCTAACCTTGATCGGACCTTTCATGATGCCCTCTTTGCCCTGGAAACTCCCGGCCAGATATCCGATATCGTTGAATCTCCTTTCGGACTACATCTGATCAAATTAGACGATATAGCTGCAGTTCAAACACTGGAACAGTCCTACGACAGACTGGCCGGGATGGTAGAGAAACTTCCCCGTATCAGAACCGCGGAGGTGGCACTGGAAAAGTCACTGCGCGAGCTTTATAC
>JAPPBZ010000082.1 GCA_026702635.1 Bacteroidota bacterium | reverse complement strand
CTCAGTCCATTTGGTGTAGAGGTCGTTGATCATATGAACCGAATGGGGATCATAGTGGACATTTCGCATTTGACTGACAGTGCGATCGAACAGGTGTTACAACGCACTGTAGCACCTGTACTAGCCACCCACTCTTCCGCCCGACACTTTACTCCGGGCTGGCAACGAAACATCAGTGATAATCTGATTAAAGCGACCGCCGCCAACGGTGGTGTGATCATGGTAGCTTTTGGCTCCTTGTTTGTACGCGGAGAATACTACGTCCAAAATCAAGCTTTAAGTGCTTCGATTAGTGCCTATCTGGAAGAGAACAACATTGATCCCGAAAGTGAAGAGGGCTTTCTTTACCGCGAAAGACAGCGAAAATCAAATCCGATAGGCACAGTGGGCGACCTCGTTGACCACATTGATCATATCGTTGACCTTGTTGGGATTGACCATGTAGGCCTTGGTAGTGATTACGACGGAGTCACCGGACTTCCCGAAGGTCTAGAGGATGTTTCTACCTACCCCAATCTGATTGCCGAGTTGATACGGCGCGACTACTCTGAAGAAGATATTGCCAAAATTCTCGGAGGAAATGCGCTCAGGGTTTGGCAACAGGTAGAGGAAGTGGCTGCAAATTATGCTCCCCGAACAAACTCTGAGACGAACGCCGACACCTGATCATCCGCGACCCGTACCTGCTCCAGTGTGTCCCGGTTGCGAATCGTAACCCCTGCCCCACCAAGGGTCTCACTGTCAATGGTTATACATAGTGGCGTACCTGCTTCGTCCATTCTGCGATAACGCTTGCCGATTGATCCCTTTTCGTCGTAGAATACGTTCCATTCACGCCGAAGGTCAGCCGTGATGGTGCGCGCACGTTCCGGCATCCCATCCTTGCGTAGAAGTGGAAAGATCCCCACCTTAATGGGAGCGATGGATGGCGCAAATGACATGACGGTACGGCTCTGCCCCTCAATCTCATCCTTCCGGTAAGCCTCGCAAAGCAGCATCAGGACCGTTCGATCGAGGCCGACCGAAGTTTCCACTACAAATGGGATAAACCTGCTGCCAGATGGTTGGTGGAAAATCTGCATCTTTTTCCCAGAGTATTCCTGATGCCTTCTAAGATCATAGTCGGTACGGGAATGGATTCCTTCAACCTCCTGCCATCCGATCGGAAACTCATATTGGATATCCACAGCAGCATCTGCATAATGGGCCGGCTTTTCATGGACATGCCAACGTAATTTGGACTCTGGAATACCATTCTGGACGTGCCAGTCCCATCTTCGTGAGCGCCACAGTTCGTACGCCTCTGCCTGTGTTCCCGGCTGGACGAAGTACTGCATTTCCATTTGTTCAAACTCACGCATCCGAAAAATGAATTGTCGTGCTACAATTTCATTGCGGAATGCTTTGCCGATCTGGGCAATCCCGAACGGAATCTGTACGCGTGAGGTTGCCAGTACATTCTGGAAATTAACGAAGATGCCTTGGGCCGTTTCTGGTCGCAGAAAGATAGAGGAGTCCTCACCTGCCAGCGCTCCCACTTTCGTTTCAAACATCATATTGAATTGGCGAACATCTGTCCAGTCGAATGCACCCGAATCTGGCCCACGAATTTCTTCAGCCAGAATCAGTGCATGAAGTGCTTTTGGCATGTCGTCCGCGTTGAGTGCCTGCGTGAACTGCTCATGCACGGCATCCGCTCGCTGTGTTTTTCCTTTTGCCCTCAGACGATCAATATGCTGTTCAATCAACTGATCAGCCCGGTAACGACGTTTAGAAGCTTTGTCATCAATGAGCGGATCATGAAACGCATCTACGTGCCCGGATGCTTTCCATACCCTGGGATGCATCAGGATTGCGGCATCTACCCCTTCAATATTGTCGTTGGCATAGACCATATCATGCCACCAACGCTCCTGTACATTTCGCTTGAGTTCCACACCCAAAGGACCATAGTCGTAAGTTGCCCCCAGCCCACCATAAATCTCCGAAGACTGGAATACAAAACCGCGGCGCTTACATAGCGCCGTAATCTCATCAAATCGCTTGCTGCTCATGAGGCATGAATTTATTCGCGCAGTAAACCCCTAGAATCCGTCAATGATCAATCCCATCAGATCTGGTAACCAGTAACATTGATCACCATTCTCACAAAATACGGGGTGTTGAAAACCGAGTTATCCTGGAAAACACCGGGTTATGGGGTACTCCTGCTCCCATTCAAAAACCCTTCACATGTCAATAGTCACGCACGAGGGCAGTAAGGAGTGCATCATTGGTTGGAAAAGTCCGCATGTGACGGGTAAGTGCCTGCATAGCCTCCATGGGGCGACGACTGTTGAGTACCTGAAAGAGTCGATTGTGCTTCTCCGCTGAGCTGCCCAAAAGCAAATCCTCGTTGCGTGTTCGTGATTTTCGAAGATTAATCGCCGGCCATACACGACGATGAGCCATCTCCCGGTCCAAGACAATCTCCGCATTCCCCGTGCCTTTGAACTCTTCGAAGATCACCTCATCCATTCGGCTGCCTGTTTCAATCAAAGCCGTAGCAATCAATGTCAGTGATCCTCCATCTTCGATATTGCGAGCACTGCCGAACAATCGCCGTGGAATCCGCATTGCCCCGGAATCCAGACCTCCGGACATCGTTCGCCCCGTTCCTTCCCCCCAAAGATTAAACGTACGCCCAAGACGTGTGAGTGAATCCAAAAGAAGAACGACATCATCTCCCAATTCAACAAGGCGCTTTGCATACTCAAATGCCAGTACGGATACACGTACATGATTGAACTCCTCCTGGTCGCTGGAACTCGCGAATACCGTCGCTTTTGTGCTACGCCGAAAATCCGTTACCTCTTCGGGCCGCTCATCAACCAAAAGAGCCACCAGATGAATGTCGGGATGGTTCTGGGTCAATGACGCAGCAATCTCCTTAAGGATTAATGTTTTTCCTGTTCGAGGCGGAGCCACAATTAATGCCCGCTGCCCTTTCCCAATCGGACACGCAAGATCCACAACCCGCATGGTAATATCATTGGGGGTTTTCACCAGATCAAGCTTTGTGTCTGGATAAATAATCCGCCCCTCTTCGAACTCATGCAGGCGTGACCATGCTTCCGGCGCGATATTCATCACCTTGGTCAGACGGGAGACCTGTAAGTCTCCTTTCTTGCCTGGACGCAGAAATCCCTCCAGAACAACACCATCACGCAATCTATACCGACTGATTAGGGACGGTGGGCAAAATGGATCACCGTCATTTTTCGGCATACCTGATCGTAATTCTCGAATAAAACCGAACTTACGATCTCCAATAATTTCAAGCATCCCTTTGAAGGGCTGCTCAGGCAACTTCGATCTTGAAGCCGCAACTCGCCGTTTTGGCATCACTGCCACACAGAAATGCGTTTTAGGTGTGAAAGATGCGCACCGAGGAACGACTGTGCGCGTAAGAGAGGATTACTACCTGCGAGTCCTACTGAATGCCGTACCCTCCTGTTCCCATCAACGCGTCATGCTAAAATTTGAAACGATTTTATGGAATCAGAGGCTGATGCATGTTGCTGGAATTGACGAAGTTGGTCGTGGTGCATTAGCTGGTCCGGTTGTAGCCGCAGCCGTAATATTCCCCCCCAATCTAATCATTGATGGCGTTCGTGACAGTAAACTGTTGCGCAAACATGCACGTGAAGATATCCTGGAAAAAATTCGGGAGACAGCCGTTGATCTCGGGATCGGATACGCGAGTCCGAGCGAAATTGATGCACTTAACATTGTTGGAGCATCTCTACTTGCCATGCAACGTGCATTGGATGCCTTGAATTGCACGCCGCAAGCCCTTCTGATCGATGGCAAACAATATCTACCCAATGCGTCCTGTACACAACTGGTACTCGTAAAAGGGGACAGGAGGAGTCATTCTATCGCTGCAGCATCCATCGTTGCAAAGGTGACCCGGGATCATTTGATGCAAGAGCTTCACAATGAATGCCCTGAATACGGATGGGACCGTAACGTTGGATATCCAACCAAGGAGCACTACACAGCGCTTCACGAAACTGGATCAAGCATGCATCACCGTCAAACCTTTCGACTCCGATAAGCCTCCCAGCATTTTGCTGCCGCAATCTCGGGTGTCATCCCATCAAGGTCCAGGGTTTGGTGTGCCTGGTTGTATATCGGCTCACGCTGTCCGAGTAAATCACGAATACGTATCTCCATCTGAATCGGAGAGAGCGGGCTACCGTTACGGTCCTGTAACAATGGCCGTACCGTCTTGTCCTCCCGGAGCCTGCGTACCAGTTCCGTCAGCCCTACCCGCAGATAAACCATCCAGGATTCTCTCAGCGCCCAAGCCAGATTCGCCGGTCTCACCAGTGTACCGCCTCCCAACGCACAGACAACGTTGTTCGGCAGCGACCTCAAAGCCCTAGATTCCAGTTCCCGAAAGGCATCTTCCCCTCGTTCTGAAAAAATCTGTTCTACCGTCACCCCAGCCAGATTGACAATGCGATCATCTAGGTCAATGAATTCAACCGAGAGCCGAGTAGCCAACCTTGCTCCAATTGTACTCTTGCCGCACCCCATAAAACCTGTAAGCAAAACTCTAGACATGATCAACTACACAACAAAAGCTAGAACGTAAGCATGAGTGACTTTTGCGCAAAATACATCAGGATAAGATCCAAAAACTTGGTACAGAGAAATTCCTCTCGGTCCCTTCACGGTACAGAGCAGTATTTCGTTGTTGGTGTGGGTGATATTAGTAGGCCATGACCTGCTACCTATTTATTACAAATTTTGACAGTTATAATCCGGCCATGACGCCTTCCCCTGAAATGCGGGATCTGTGTGCAGGCGTATACAAGCTTCGCGAAACTCATCGCAGATCATGAAGATCTCCAGGCATATAGATGTTTGCGTGCAACCATTGTTTTGGAACCAATAACCCACTTTTTTCTCCGATCGATACGGTAATTTGCCATTACTATACCTGAACCCAATCTGCCCCAAACTAGTTTCGGGAGAATAATTGATCATTATTTGAAGGCCCCGCCAGTGTCTGCCGACAAATCCTCCCAGCTTCTCAAGGTATCCGTAGTCATCGTTAATTACAACGTAAGGGACTTACTCCGCCAATCCCTTCGCAGTATTGAACGATCCTTGGCGGGTATTCCATCCGAGGTGATTGTGGTAGATAATAACTCGGTGGACGGATCCGTGGGAATGTTGGCCAAGGAATTCCCGAATATCACCGTGATCGCCAATCGTGCAAACATTGGATTCTCTGCCGCCAATAACCAGGCCATGCGTCTGGCAACTGGAAAGTATTTCTTTATCCTGAATCCAGACACTATTGTCGAAGAGGAAACAATCAAGGTGCTGGTCGACTTCATGGACACTCATCCAGACGCCGGAGCCGTAGGATGCCGGATCCTGAATCCTGACGGAACTTTCGCGCTGGAGAGTCGCAGATCATTCCCAACCCCCGCAGTTGCATTTTACCGGATGACGGGGCTGAGTCGACTATTTCCTCGCAGCCGAATTTTCGGCCGCTATAACCTCACATTTCTGCCCGAGAATCAGATTGCAACCGTTGATGCTCTGAGTGGCTCTTGCATGTTTTTGCGAAGTGCTGCACTGACCGCTTCCGAAGACGCTGACACAGGCCGCGGTGAAGCCGGCCTCTTTGATGAAGACTTTTTTATGTATGGCGAGGACCTTGATTTGTGTTATCGAATCCAAAAATCCAGCTGGCTGATCTACTATACTCCAGATACTCAAATCATACACTACAAGGGAGAGAGTACCAAGAAAGGGGATCTCAGGTACGTACGGCTATTCTACGGAGCAATGGTCCGATTCGCACAGAAGCACCTAAGTGAAGAGTATCCAAAAGTCTTTCTGTGGGTTTTACGTCTGGCGGTCATTGTGCGCGGATCCATGACTATACTGGGCAACGCGCTACAACATCCAGCCGCACGTGACCTGGTGACTTGCTTCGGGGTAATGACCGCACTGGGACTTTTCCGGTCATTTCAGACTGGATTACAGTTCCCTCCTGTCTTCTATTGGGGCCTGGCTCCACTCTTTGCAATCATCGTTACCGTTGTGATTGCAGCTTGGAACGGGTACCGGGGCAGTGGGCCCCGCCTGGGACTGGTATTTCTGGGATCCCTG
>JAPPBZ010000040.1 GCA_026702635.1 Bacteroidota bacterium | reverse complement strand
ATGGTACGTTTATGTTCACCGATGATGAGGGACACTGGAATCCATTGAACCGTATCATTGTGGTTGTTCCTGGAGGGTTTTACGGGAATATGTATGGTTATGGGGCCCCCGCAGACTCCTCAGATGAAGCGATGGAGCCTCCCTTGGTATGGATCGACATGAGGTATGACCGCTCACCTGCTGAGCTACTCTGGACAACAAGTGATCGCTGGGGGCCACTGTCCAACAAACTTCTCAGTTTCTCTTATGGGTACGGTCGTGTATTCCTTGTGATGCCCCAATCGGTGGGGGGAGTACAGCAAGCCGGGATTGTGCAACTCCCTTTGCCGGATTTCCCAACTGGCCTAGTGCGAGGACGCATGAATCCTGCGGACGGGCAACTTTATGTCGTTGGAATGTCCGCGTGGGCAACGAGTCAGATGATCCAAACCGGCGGCCTCTATCGCATTCGATATACGGGTGGGACAGTACACATGCCCGAGTCCATGCGAGTGCTTGAGGGAGCGGTCGAACTCTCTTTCACCTCTGCACTTGAAGAGGCTTCTGCGACCCAGGCGAGTAATTACCGGGTACATACCTGGGATCTTGAGCGCTCGCGCCGTTATGGGTCCGAACGCCACAATGTCCAGAGACTACGGCTCGCCGCCGTATCTCTCCGAGATTCCACAGTCACTTTGAGTCTTCCTGGTCTGGAACCAACCTGGATCCTCGAAATCTCCTACGACCTCATTGACTCCAATGGGATTGCTTTTGAGGGAGCCGTCCAGAGTACGGTCTACGCTATTGAGGAAGACCCAACTTCGAGTTGACCTAAAATCGCCGTATTCCCGATCCCACTTACGCTTTATTCATCCTCGTCGGTCTGGCAGCCGTCTTCTCCTGTAAAGCATTTATGCTCTGCGTCTGCGCCGCTCAAAAGATAGGCGATCAAATCTGCTACTTCGTCCTCATTTAATCGATCCAATAACCTAGAAGGCATCGTTGAGACAGGTGACGCATCACGGGAAAGAACCTCTGAAGCCTCTACACTGGTCTCCTGAGACGGATCATAGGGATTCTGACTAACAAATACCCGCCCCTCCTCCTCCCGCAGGACTCTCCCCACAACCCTGCCACCGCTACTTAAGGTCAGCACGGAAGCTTCATATTGATCACTGATTTCGTCGCTGGGGGAATCAATTGCTTCAAGGATCTCATTGCGAGAAAACCTTGACCCAATCCCGGTCAGATCCGGTCCTTGCGCTCCCCCTGCCGTTCCCATTCGGTGACAAGTACTGCAAAATGCAGCAGCATACATGGCCTCCCCCTGTGCAAAATCCCGTGGCTCTCCAAGTGCATCATCAAGCATTTGGCTGAGTTCCTGCCGGTTCCAAGCCTTACCCGGCCCTTCTGGAACTGGTAAATCCGCCAAGGATTGCCCCGGTGAAGAGTCTACGAGTCCGGCCAGCGCCTCCTTCTCGTCGTCCGTCAATTGCTCGACCGCATCAGCACGGATATCCTCGATAAACCCTACATAGCTTTCTCCCCCACTACGCCGCATCGCTTCATGGAACCACATGAAATAATCTTCCCGTAACTCCATTGACCACCCTGATTTTTGCCCTCGCAGATTCATGGCCAATTCGATCTCTTCTGGACTGGGAGGATTGGCTTTCATCTCTGTGATTGCTTCGCCATACTGCTCACTCCGCTCGGCCACCTCGCCTGAAATCAAAAAAGCTTCTTCAGGACCTGCTCCACTCAACTCCAACAAGCGAGCCACCATCTGATCTACTAACCCCGGTGCCTGTAACGCAGCCAACAGGCGTCCATATTCCCGATTTAATACCTCGTCCGACGATGGGTAATACTTTTGCAATCGATCAATGAGCTCACTGCGAAGCGGGTCCTCAGGGAATCCCAGCCGAATACATACGAGTCCCATTGCTCGAACCAAATCCAATTCCTGGGCACGCGAGAGCTCAGATGGATTAATATTCAGCAGAGCTCGCAGGGCCTGGGGCGCCATACTCTGATCAGCATGGCGTGCTAAGGCGATGATGGCATGAATTCTACGAATTGGATCCGGCTCACTCAGCGCCCTTGATTGCCATTGACGGACCGGCTGATGCTCAATAGCAATTCTAGCCGCGTAGCGAACAAAACGATCACTATGATTCAAACTAGCCCAGGCAGCATCCAGTGCCTCTTGATTTGTCGTCTCGCGATGCAGAGCTTCCAGGAAATGTCGTAGCACTTGTTGCGGCGAACGCTCAGGAGCAGTATCAGATTCCAGTTCTGTCACACCCTCATAGTAGACCCGAAAAAGGAACGAGTTGAGCCGGCGACCTCCCGTTGCAAAATAAAGCGCCCCATCATGTCCGATCACCCCATCGGTAACCGGTAGCGGTACACCACTCAGAAATTCTTCCACCACTCCCGTGTACGTACTTCCACGCGCCTTCAATGCTACATGATAGATGGTCCCGAAACTCCAGTCAAAGACAAAGAGCCCCCGGCGGTATTTGGGTGGGAATGCCGCATTTTTACCGGATACAATTCCTGTTGGGCTTCCCTGACCGATTTCCACTACAGCTGGAAGATTGTCAGGATAATAGTCTGCCCATTTACCAGACCCTGTACGCCATCCGAATTCACTTCCTCCGGTTACATGCACGACACGAATCGGCCGGTACCATGGCATACCTAAATCCCATTCCATATCTGAGTCGAATGTGAAGAGCTCCCCTTCCCTGTTGAAGGCAAGATCGTATGCGTTGCGATAACCTACACTGAGGAGTTCCAGTTCGGATGCCAGTGAATCCGTTCGAATGACCCACCCCCCGGGTGGCTGCCGATCAGCCGCGTGACCTCGCGGGTCACGTAGTGTTGGAAGCAGTTGATCCGTTTGCCAAACTGGAGGGACAATCGGGGTGTAGATACCTGGCAGTTCGGTATGATTCCCTGCGATCAGATACAGGGAACTGCTGTCGGGCCCGAGAACAATTCCATGAGGTCCATGCTCTCCCCATCCCTCAAATTGTACCAATGTGTGTACGCTATCCAACACAGCATCACCATCCGAGTCGATAACCCGGTAGAGCCCGCTACTGTGTTCAGCAATTCCTTCCTCACTGTTGACGACTACGTAAAGGCTGTTGAAAGCCCATAGCAATCCCTGCGCATGACCTAGCTCCAGATCCAATGCGGTAACCTCCGTATTCTCGGGATTCCCTCCAATCGGAGCCGGCTTTATGTGGTACAGTGTTCCGTATTGATCCGAGGCAAAGAGGCCATCTTCTCCGTCTACCGCCAGGGAAACCCAAGAACTAGAGTCCGTCTGCATTGGACTATACAGGACCTCAGAACGAAACCCCTCTGGTAAAACCAACTCCGGGGGCGCATCATCTGCACTTCCACCCATTTGGGTACAACCCAAGATCCCAAATGTGGCGAAGGATACTGCACTTAAAAGAATCAAAATTCTTAAGTTCATCGTCTGACAGTAAGCTTTATTCCACAAGAAGGTACGAACCTTATCGGTCTTTGCATATCTTAGTCGAATGTTGACGTGCCAACACGAAAATTTCTTTCTCTCTGCTGATAAGCATTATCTCAACTGCGCTTTTATGTCCCCCCTCATGCGCAGTGTCGAGCTTGCGGGTATAGAAGCGCTTCGATTGGAGAGAGATCCATCTCAGATCACCCCCTCGATGTTTTTTGAGGAAGTGAATCACGCCCGAACCTTATTCGCACAGCTTATCAATGGAAAATCAGAGAATGTTGCCTTGATTCCGGCAACTTCCTATGGGATCGCAACGATTGCACATAACCTATCCGTCGGCTCCGGCGACAACATTATCCTCGCGCATGGTCAGTTTCCAAGCAACGTGTATACATGGCAAAGATTGTCAAACGAGACCGGCGCGACAATCCGGACCGTGACCAGTCATGGTGGAGAGTGGACGCAAAAAATACTTGAGGCCATTACCTACCGGACAGCCGTTGTTGCGATCGGGACTCTCCATTGGGCGAATGGGTCTTCTTTTGATCTGGTTGAAATCAGCCAGCGTGCGCATGATGTCGGAGCATACCTCATTCTTGATGGGACACAGTCTATTGGAGCACTGCCCTTCGATCTCCAGGCAATTAAGCCGGACGCTTTGGTGTGTGCTGGATACAAATGGCTCTTAGGGCCCTACGGAACTGCATTCTTGTACATGGGGGAGTCGTTTATCGACGGGGTTCCCCTCGAGGAAGGCTGGCTCGCAAGGGATGGCAGCGATAATTTTGGAAACCTGACTAACTATACCGACCGGTATCGCCCTGGGGCAGCTCGATTCGATCGGGGCCAAACGAACAGCTTCGCACAAACCGCGATGATGGTCAAAGCCCTGAAACAGATACTTGACTGGAAGCCTCAACAAATTCAGGCGTACTGCTCCAGCCTGATCAAGGATTTTCTACCCGCCATTCGCAGAAGGGGATATACGATTCACGACTCCTGCTTTTCACACCTATTTGGAATCACCTTGCCAGAACATGTTGATCAGACCCACCTGAGCAGCGAATTGGCACGACAACAAATTTCTGTCTCTATGCGCGGCAGTGGAATACGTATTTCTCCGAACGTATATAACAGCAGTGCAGATATTGATGTGCTTCAGGACGTATTTCTGTCTGTAGCCAAGTAATCTTGAACGACCCTCTCCAGAAATTCAAACGCCCTTGCATAGATCCCGGGCTGTTCGCTCTCGCGTGGTCCCGCTACATTCACGATACCCGATTCCAAATCCTGCACCCATTGGATGACCGATTCGACGGGGTCCCCCAGTTCTGCATGATAAACAGGCCGCTTCCATTCCTCTGCTGTTTTCCGAGCAAGCTGGGTCCCTTCTGAGTCTTCTATTCCACCCAATATGAGTACGCCGTCACTCTCCTGTACATTCCAGACCGTGCGCTGTGCTGGATTTGATTCCGGGGTTACACGAAGCAGGTATCGTTCCGGAATTTCCCCATCTTCCGCCCAGCGCCCGGCAGGACACCAACCTTTGTAGGGAAGTCCCCATTTGATTGCAACATCAAGGGCTGCGCGGTCAACCCCTGTCTGACCACCACTGATTATTGTGAACTTGGACTCTGACACTATTGTGGTTAAGTTGGACCCGAGATTATGCGAACACCGCACGCTGAGTTATAGTACGACCCGTATGATTCGTTCTTCCTCGGGGCTGAGAATCGCCCTTATTCTTCTTGGGTACATAGTTCCAGCGTCTGCCGGCGCTCTGGCGCAGGTACCATCCCCGGTGGCACTATTGGAGGAAGTGGTCGCCCGTTATCAGAATACCATGGAGGCGACATTTGTGCATCACCTCACATCTGAAGCCTGGGATGGATCACAAACCCTGATGGGAACTGTGCAGCTTTGGGGTGACCGTTATCGTATTGAAACACTTCATGAAGTCATCACTGGACAAGGTGAAGAAGTATGGATTTATCGCGCAGCAGACAACCAAGTCCTCATGACTACGATAGATAGGGATGGTCTGGCCTATTCTCCTGGTGCACTGTTTCGTTCCTACGGAGAACTCTACCATCCTCATGCCTCCTCGCGTGAAATCCTTGACGGGGTCTCTTATTTTCGGCTTGAGCTCAACCCCCTGGAAGAGGATTTTGCAATTTCTTCGCTGACTCTCTGGATTCGTGAACACGATCGTATGATTAAACAGATCGTTGCTCTGGATCAGAGCTCCGTTCGTACAGAGATTGAACTGGAGAATATTCGTGTCGGCCTCCCCATTCCCCCTGAGACCTTTGAATTCAGAGCACCTGAAGGGGCTGAAGTCATTGACCTGCGATCGTGACTCGTCCAGTTCGCCTGCATACGCTGCTGCTGTCCCTCCTACTAGCAGCATTTTTAATCTGGCTGTCCCTGCGCGACGTTGATTTTACAGAGTTCATCGAATCCGTGCGTTCCGCACACTATTGGTGGATTCTGCCAGTGATTGGGGTCACCTTGCTGAGTCATTGGATCCGGGCATACAGATGGCAGGCACTGATCGTCGCACTCCCGGAAGACTCCAAATCCCGGGTCTCTACACTGGATCTGTTTGCATCCGTCATGGTCGGATACATGGTCAATTATGCAGTACCTCGTGCGGGGGAGATTGCCAGGTGTGCGCATTTATCGACCAGAAAGAAATTCTCATTCTCTGCTCTATT
>JAPPBZ010000184.1 GCA_026702635.1 Bacteroidota bacterium | reverse complement strand
TGCCTGGTGACATTACAGGTACAGAAATCATTGAAGAAGATAAACGAACCGGCGGACGCGCTTTCAAATTTGTCAAGGGGCCCATCTTCGCCAATGTTGTACTCGCAGACGAGGTCAACCGGACTCCCCCAAAGACCCAGGCTGCGCTTCTGGAAGCGATGCAGGAACATCGCGTTACCGCCGGGGGGAACACCTTTACTCTAGAAGAACCGTTTTTTGTACTTGCCACTCAAAACCCGATTGAGCTGGAGGGGACCTATCCCCTGCCCGAGGCGCAACTGGACCGGTTCATGCTCAATCTTTGGCTGGATTATCCTTCTCTTGATCAGGAGACCGAAGTCGTTCGCTCAACCACCGCTGGCCAGACCATCGTTGTTAAACCTGCAATGTCTCGGACTGAACTCATTGATTACCAGAAGCTTGTTCGTCATCTACCTGTTGCGAATAATGTCATCGAATATGCGGTTCGCCTGAGCGCCAGTACCCGCCCCAACCGTGAGGGAGCACCAGACTTTGTCAACGAGTATATCGCATATGGAGCGGGACCACGTGCTTCGCAGTACCTGATCCTCGGTGCAAAAGCACTTGCGGCCATTGATGGCCGGTATACTCCCCTGATCAGTGATGTGCAGACACTGGCCACAGCAGTACTTCGCCACCGTATCATTGCCAATTTCAATGCGGAGGCGGATGGTGTATCAGTGACCGATCTGATTGAGCGAATCCTTGATACGGTCACCACGTAGTCTTACCTTCGCATTTGGGCGGGGAATGTCCCCATTCGCATCCATCACCGTGACCTGCTGGTTGACTACCAGCGTGTGGTAAAAATATGTCCCTGCGAGCAGCCAAACTACAGCCAGCGCACGATCTTATCTCTCCGCCAGCGAAAAACCTCCGGTCTTTCTCATGGTTTTCCATCGGGCTGGGATACATGATCCTGTCGGTCTTCTTCTTCAGCCTGATGTCATTGCTGGCAAAGCTGATCTCTACGACCATTCCAACAGGACAGATTGTTCTGATCAGGGGGGTGGTCGGAAGTATCCTAGCATACTGGGGAATCCGTGCAGTTGGTGTCCCGGTTTGGGGGTCCAATAAAAAATTGTTGATTTTCCGAGGCGTGACCGGATTTGGTGCTCTGATGTGCTTCTTCTGGACCCTGATTAATCTCCCCCTCGCAGAAGCAACCATACTTTTTTACATGTCCCCCTGCCTCGCGGCAATCTTGGCGACCATCATCCTGCGCGAGCATCTGTCCATTGGGATGGTGATTGGCTTTTTGATCTGCATCCTTGGAGTGATTTTCGTCATCCAGCCCGAGTTTATTTTCAGTGTGCAGCGACTCCACCTACCATCTGTCGCTGTGGGAATCTTGGGAGCAATTCTGGCTGCCCTCGCATTCGTATCTGTGCGTAAACTACGCGAGACCGATCACGCATTGGTCATCATCTTTTATTTCTCGTTCGTATCCGCACTTTCAGCTGTCCCGTTCGTAGCCGTCTATCATGCAATTCCATCCCTCACGGAGTGGCTGGTATTGATCGGGATCGGGATCTGCACCCACACTGCACAGATTTTTCTTACACGCAGTTTGCACCGGGAGCCAACCTCTCGGGCCATGGGAGTGAGCTACGTTCAAGTCCTGTTTGCCGTCGTCTGGGGAATCATAATCTTTGGAGATTATCCCAATCTCCTATCTCTCATCGGAATGATCCTCGTCGCGGGCGGCAGTGTGATCACGGCCCAGCGCCGATCAGCTAGACATCCAAGTCTTCGGCCTTCCGGGCATTCTCCATAATAAAACGATAACGAACGGACGAATCCCGCCCCATTAATCCAGCAATCGTGGTTTCTGTACGGGTTTTTTCCGGGATGGTAACCTGTAGGATTCGACGCCGCGCCGGGTCTAGAGTGGTTTCTTTCAACGTCTGTGGCATCATTTCACCTAGACCCTTGAAGCGTTGTACTTCAATCTTGATCCGGGAATTTTTGCGTCTTAGTCGCCTTTCAATCCGACTTTTTTCTTCTTCATCCAACGCCCAATAAGTCTCCTTCCCCGCATCCAGTCTGTAGAGCGGCGGCTCGGCAATATAGATATGCCCCTGATCGATGAGCGGACGCATATAGCGATAAAAGAATGTTAGCATCAGTGTGGCAATGTGATGCCCGTCCGAATCTGCATCCATCAGAAGAATCACCTTATGATAACGCAGTTTATCGGGTTCGAGGTTGTCTCCCATTCCACATCCAAGAGCCTGAACCACATTGGACAATTCAGTATTGTTTCGCAGCTTTTGGGTGGTTGCCTGTTCTGCATTTAACACCTTTCCACGCAATGGGAGTACTGCCTGTGTTTTTCGATCTCTGCCTTGCTTTGCAGAACCACCCGCTGAATCTCCTTCCACGATAAACAGCTCTCCCACCGTGGGATCCATGGACGAGCAGTCTGCTAATTTTCCCGGTAACATCAGCCGCCTCCGCTGACGCGCCTTGGCGCGAACCGATTTTGCAGCGGCTCGGCTCGCCTGACGTGCCCGCGCGGCCTGGAGTACACGAGTGCCAATTGCATCACTGGCCGATGGATGGGAATTCAGGAACTGCTCCAGTGCAACGCGAACCGTGCCGCTTACCAGTGAGCGTGCCGAAGGATTATTCAGCTTATCCTTCGTCTGCCCCTGAAATTGCGGCTCTGACATGAACATATTGATGACCGCAAAGAGTCCTTCACGTATGTCCTCGGAGGTAACCTCAACTCCACGAGGGATCGCGTTATGCGTATCCATCCAAGAGCGAACTGCCGTTCTGACTGCATCTTTGTACCCCTGCTCATGCGTGCCACCATCATTTGTGGGGATCCCGTTGACATAAGATTTTACACATTCACGCGTTGATTCTGTCCATTGGAGCGCGACCTCCAATCGTACAGCGTTCTCGAATGTGTCCTGCTGGATGGAAAAAATCTCCGGGTGTACCGGAAATACTCCCTCACCTTGGATCAAATGTCCCAGATAATCAACAATCCCCCCCTCATGCACAAACTCAACCTCCTCCCCCTGATTTTCATCTCTAAAAATGATCCGCAGTCCACGATTTAAGTAGGCTTTAATCTCGAGCTGTGCCCGGATTTGACTCGCATCAAAGGCTACTGAGTCAAAAATCTGAGGATCCGGGGCAAAGTAAATGCTTGTCCCCGTTAATCGCGTACGCTTGTTCAGGTCCACTAGTGCACTCGCTGGACGCCCACGCTGAAACCGCTGTTCGTAGGTCGTTCCTCCGCGTTTGACCCTGGCGACCAGTTCTTTGGAAAGCGCATTCACGACCGAGGCCCCTACCCCATGCAATCCCCCAGAAGTCACATACTGATCTCCCTCGAATTTACCGCCGGAATGCAGGGTCGTCAGGATGACTTCCAAGGCAGGGATTTTTTTCTGTGGATGAGGATCCACTGGAATTCCGCGCCCATTATCCTGGACCGTCACACTCGCTGCATCCTTGTGGAGTGTGACTTCAATGCAATCCGCATGCCCGTTTACCGCTTCATCCACGCCATTATCCACGATTTCCCAGAGTAGGTGATGAAGCCCCGGCTTACCTGTACCTCCGATGTACATGCCTGGACGCTTACGTACTGCCTCCAGGCCTTCCAGAACAATAATATCTGCTCCTGAATATGAACTCATGGCAAAGGAACTTCATGCGGTTCAACCGCGCTGGGCGCCAACTCTCCCCGCTGGATGATCTTGCGCCCTTTACCGCCTCTGCGGGCGACCTCGTACTTGGTTCGACGAATAATCTCCTGCCGCCCACGCGGGGTTTCGACAGCAACTCCCTCGCGTACCTGGGCACTCACATTGGCTCCAATCAGGATATCTTCCGCAGCCACACGCATTCCGATAACGCCTTTCCCCGGTCCACTAATCAAGGGAATCTCCTCTGTTGGAAAAATTATTGCATGCCCTTTTTGGGAGACCAAACAAACAAATTCATCCCCGGCAACCGGCCATACACCAAAAACCTCGTCTCCTTCACTCAGACGCATACACAGCCTCCCCTTGCGCGTGGATACATCAGAAAATAGTTGTAGTTGCTGTTGAAGAACCATCCCCTTGGATGTGACCGCCACTAGATACCCTAAGGAAGGAGCGTCCTCCTCTAGGGGTTTGCTCGTGCGCAATACTCTGGAATCGCAAGAAATCGCACCGACAACCCGCTCCTTATCCTTAAAATCAAATAACTTCTGCAACGGGATTCCATGCCCCGTCGTGCTGACAATATCATTGGCTCGAATCGTGTATGCCCGCCCAAAATTCGTCCAAAGCACTACCGTAAAGCGTGTTCCTGTGCCCAGTACCCATCCTACCTCATCTCCTTCTCGAACACGAATAGACTGAATCTCGGTATAGGATCCCTGCCTTTTGATCCAACCAGCACGAGTCACGATCAAGATGGTCACCTCATCCACAATAAAGTCTTCTTCGGAATACTCATAGAGTCCTTCATCCCCCGAAGCGAGTGTTGTACGCCGTTCGGTGGAAAACTTCTGCCGTACTTCCTTTAGTTCATTCCGAACCAGCTTCCAGCGTGCAAGCTCGTCGGCCAGCAGCTCCCGAATCTCCTTGGCCCGTATTTGCTTGGCTTTGAGTTCATCCCGTACTGCGTCGATTTCCAGCTGGGAGAGTTTGTAGAGCCTCGTTTCAAGGATGGCATTCGCTTGAGGTTCAGAAAGTATAAACCGGTGGCGTAAGCGCTGTGACCCGTCTGCCTTATTCTTTGAAGCCCGGATAATCTTAATCGCCTCATCCAGCTCATCAAAGATGATGTCAAAGCCATCAAGAATATGAATCCTCTCCTCAAGTTGCCGTAACTCATATCGCAACCTACGTGTGACCACCTCAAGCCGAAAGAGCAGAAAATGCTCCAGGGCTTCCTGCAGATTAATCCGCTTCGGTTCACAAATCTGTGGATTCATCGTTGGGAGTAGACAAGTCAGGTTGACCTGGAATCGTGACTCCAGTGGCGTGTACTTGTAGAGATAGCCCATGGCTGCCTCCACGTTCGCTCCGCGCTTCAAATCCATTACAATCCGAATATCATCCGTGGACTCATCCCGAATATCCACTAGTTGCGGAACTCGCCCATCTCCGATATGATTGGCAATTTTCTCAACCAAATCACTTTTGTTGATGGCATAGGGAATAGAGGTGATAACTACCTTTGATTTACGTTCAACCTGATAAGTCCCTCTCAGAACAATTGCCCCCTCACCTTTCTTGTAGATCTGACGCAACTCCTCTTTGGAATTCATCATTCTGCCACCAGTTGGAAAATCCGGTCCGAGGACGTAGCGATCTAGCAAACGGTTTAGTGCATTTGCAGGCCAGGTATGCTCTGAGCGCCGGAGCAATGACTCCACCATATAGATGGCTCCACTCACAACTTCACCTAGGTTATGGGGAGGGATGCTCGTCGCCATTCCAACTGCAATGCCAGTCGCACCATTGACCAGTAGATTCGGAACACGCGCAGGCAGGACTACCGGCTCTGATAAGGTTGCGTCAAAGTTTGGCCTGAACGGAACGGTGTTCTGGCGGAGTTCCTCCAGAAAGGTCATCGCCAGAGGGCGCAATTTTGCCTCTGTATATCGCATCGCAGCGGGCCGATCCCCATCAATGGATCCAAAGTTGCCGTGTCCGTCTACCAACGGGTCGCGCAAGGAGAAGGTCTGTGCCATCCGTGCCATTGCATCATAGATTGCACTGTCCCCGTGAGGATGATATTTCCCCATGGTATCCCCAACGATAGTCGCACTCTTTCTGTACCTTGCATCGGGGTACAGGCGAAGACCTGCAAACATAGCGTACAGGATCCGACGCTGCACCGGCTTCAATCCATCTCGAATATCTGGCAACGCTCTACTGGTAATCACCGACAGCGCGTAATTCAAATATCTCGAATTCGCAAGTTCATGAAGCGGCACAGAATCTGTATGGTCCATCCCCTCAGCACAGATCTGGTTTATTCCATGAAAATACTGCCAAAAACATCATGTTCCTTTCATACTTGCTACGATTCTGATAAGATGTCCTGCAGTTAATGCTAGGTCAACTCCAGTTAATGGTGATACGATCTCAAGCTGTATTGGAACCATGCTGCGCATTTTACGACATCAAATTTTTTAGACATGGTCTCATTCTTTCTGGGAAGAGCGGACAAGTTTACCCAACTTCAACAAGGTAATCAAGCGTGAAT
>JAPPBZ010000058.1 GCA_026702635.1 Bacteroidota bacterium | reverse complement strand
GACTAAGAAACTTTCTGAAATGGGGCATGGTCAAGTCCCGTTCACGGGGAACGACGCAAGTTTAGCAGCCATTTCGTTTGCACGTATCTCGCAGCGAGCTACCGTCTCATTCGCTCAACTGCGTAGAGTTCGTATCGACGATCAATTTCGGTCTGAGAAAAATGCAGCTTGTCGCGCCCTATTGGTAACTCTTGGCCTGCATGCTCACCAACTTGCCTTTGGTCGCGGGTTCTCGTTGCGCTCGGGTGCTGATCTAATTCCCCAGGAAACAAAGATAATTTGGCTTGGAGGTGATTCCGATTCTCAGATTGGTTTAGGGAGTGTCGAAAATACGCTTGGTTTGGTCCAATCTGCGAGGAATTGTGCTTTGTCTGTTGGCGTAGGACTTAACGGTTGGAACAATCCCCCAACGGTGCTTACCCCGAAGGAAAATCTGACGAGGGCTATTCACGCCACATGGCCTGATTTCACCGATTAATGCTGGCGATATCGGTGGAGTTGTTGCATGCGACCTTTCGCGGAGATCCGAATGGGACGGCTAACACAGGCCAATTATCAATGGGAGAATGGCCGCCTTCCCCAATGCGTCTCTTTGCTGCCTTAGTCGCCGCAGACGGCACACGTGAAAATTGTTGGGCAACAGATGGTTCAGAGCTGGATTGGTTTGAACAACTGCCCCCGCCAACTATCTATGCCGAATCACTACCAATCCGTCTGCATCGAGCTTTACTTCCGAGATATGTTGTGCAGCACGGCAAAACGGGTTTGGCGAAAGGGAAAAATGGACTGTCGTTTCAGCAAGAGTATATTAGCCGTACGAGTACACTCGTTCGACCGGGTGTACGAGTTTCGCCACGGAATCCTAGTATCGTGTACCATTGGGCAGTTGGGATTCCAGACACTTCAACTTTTATCGCACTGAGGCGACGCGCCGCCCGAATAGGATATCTTGGCACCTCCGACTCGCCGGTCAGAGTGCAAGTCTCAGGTGATGCGTATTCAATTGAGGACAAAACGAATGCTTTTGTTCCCGATGATAGGGGGGATGTCTTTATCAACATTGCAAAGTCTGGTGACTTAGAAATTCTGGATAGAATTTATGATCAGTGGAAGGAACACGGCCCTTCAATTAGCCGATCTCAGTTCCCTGCGCTTGGCCAAGAAGTTCGCTACCGCTCTCCCACACCTATCGAATCAACTGATCAGGGAAAAGTTGTTGCATGGTTGCGACTTAGCCCGGCCATCTCGGGTCGTAGAATTTCTGTAATTACACACTTATTCAAACAATCTGTCCTTAGCCAGTACCAGCAACTCTTTGGTGAACCTCCCCAAGTCCTACATGGCCATGGATTTCATGGTAAGGGTTATGAGACAGCACGATATATGGCTCTTTCCGATGTAGGTTATCCGAGGTCAAGAGGACGAATTCATGGTATGGCGTTGTGGATGCCCCCGAAAAGTAGCCCAATGGACTGTGCCCGTTCTCGTGACGCTGCATTTGCCGTAAGGCAGTTAACGGGAAAAGCCATCAACGTGTCGGTTGAACCTCACATAGAGCCCCACAGAGATGGAGATCGCCCCTTGGCCGCCAACTCGCGAAGATGGTGTGGTCCATCTCAGGAATGGGTTACAGCATTCCCCGCGATTCACGAGCGATACCAAACCGTTGACTTGAATGAGGTTTCCAGATGGTGCCGTCACGCAGGATTACCTGAACCAATTGATTTTCGATCCTCACGTGCGCCTCTGGTTACAGGTGCAGTTGATCTAGCCCCTGTTGAAGTGAATCGGCCGAATAGACCTGTACTGCCATATTCACATATTTGGATACGATTTGCTCATCCGATTTCTGGGCCGATCGTTATTGGATCCGGTCGGCAGCGTGGATTTGGTCTCTGTATCCCACTGAGCAAGGGTTGAACTCAACTTATGAATCTTCTAACCTCGAACGATACGTATCTACCCTCTGGTATGCCCACCTTCAGAGAGTTCTACAAGGCAATCAATCAGAGGGAGCCGTTCCCGTGGCAGTCCCGGTTGGCCGACCACATCGCATCAACAGGGAAGTGGTATAAAGAAATTGGTGTACCAACCGGGCTTGGGAAGACCGCATGCCTTGATATTGCGGTGTGGTGGTTAGCAATGCAGGCTGACTTCACTCCGATTGAGCGAATTGCGCCTACACGTATCTGGTGGGTGGTGAATAGACGGCTGCTTGTGGATTCCACATACGAGCATGCGTTGAAGATCAGGAAAGTGCTCAATGACCCAGAGACTTCAGAGTACAAGTTCACAGACAGAGACCAAACAGTACTCTCTGTTGTCGGGGAGCGATTGAGATCAATCGCCGGGTATTCCGAAGCGGAACCACTTCAGGTTATTCGACTACGTGGAGGAATTTCATCCAGTCGGCCTGATATTCCTTCTCAACCAGCAATAATTCTTAGTACGTTACCCATGTACGGTTCTCGGTTGTTGTTTCGTGGTTATGGATCAAGCCAAGGAATGAGATCAATTGACGCTGCAATGGCAGGAACCGACAGTCTCGTCTTGCTGGATGAGGCCCATTTGACACCTCATGTAAGTGCCCTCTGTTCTGCAATTGCCCAATGTTTGTCCGGCATCGATATCATTCCAAATAAAATTCGTTCGAGGCCAACGCTAGTTCAATTGACAGCTACTGGAGAACCGTTCAGTGAGAATCGATTTACCCTTGAAGACGAGGACACAAAGCACACGGTGATTCGAAAACGCTTGGATGCGGTTAAGCTACTTGAGCTTCAGGTGAAAGCGAAGAAAAACGAGAATTGCTTAGCGGATGTTGCCATTGAAAAATTAAGAAATGCACCAGCTCCAACGACCTGCGTCGTTTTTGTCAATACCCCAAAAGCTGCACGGAAGGTATTTTCCCGCCTTAAGAAGCGGATGAGACATGATGAGGTATTACTATTAACTGGACGGGTGCGCGAGCAGGAAGCAGAGCAGATACGGCAACGTATTCTTCATCCCGCGAATGGGATGATAGAATCAAGTGATATACAAGGTGGACGTGAGCACCATTGTATCGTCGTCGCAACACAGACGTTGGAAGTTGGTGCAGATATTGATACGGAATATCTTGTAACAGAACAATGTGGAGTTCGGGCGCTAACACAACGACTGGGCCGGTTAAACAGATTCGGAAGATTTAAACATGCGACTGCTGTGTACGTGCACATGCCATCCGGTGCGCGCAAGCCTGCAGAAGATATCTGGCCTGTGTATGGTAAAGAGCCAAAGGATTTACTCAAAAGACTACTGGATTTTGTGAATACTTCAGAGGAAGTGAATTTATGTCCAAGATATGTAGAGGACATCTTGGGCTATCCAGGAGATGATCCGGGTAGAGCTCCCGAGTTATTACCTGAAATTCTCTGGGAATGGGTTAAGACTTCTCCTCCTCCTCAGGGAGAAGCCCCAGTTGAACCGTATTTCAGTGGCATCAGAGGATCTCAGAAGCTCGTGTCAATAATTTGGCGAGCTCATATACCTCAGAAAAACACACGTCTGTGGCCACGCGCCTCAGATCAAGAGTCAATAGACGTTCCTATCGGTGACGTTCGGGAGGTGTTGAAAAATGACATGGAAGATGGTAGCGTCATTAGGTTGGGATTTGACCGCATTACTGTTGAGAGAGCATCTCGTCTCAGGCCCGGAGATCAGATTGTATTGCCTACGGACCGCGGATTGATGGACGAATTCGGCTGGAACCCAGAAGCCACCAAGACGGTCAGGGATATGTCACTGATAGATTGCGGATTACCACTTGATGGCAAGGCTATTGAGCGCATTTGTGGCATTCCGGCCGCCCAAACGCAAGAGCTCTTGGAAATCATGCTAAATCAATTTGCTGACGACGATACAGAAATTGATCCAGAGGAGCAAATCAATGCGGTTCGTGAGATTTGTTCAGTCATCGGACAAACTTCTCCACCGAACTGGGATCCTAAAGAATGGATCTCGTTTGTTGAGTCGCTGAATAGTCAGGTAATCAAGCCCCATGGGGAGGTGCCTCGTCTTCCCGTAATGGAGCCGAAATCGGATATTCCAATTGATGATCTTGATGAAAGATCTCTTACTTCCACCGCGACAGAACTCGCTCCGCATAATGAGGCCGTGGGGGATTTCGCGAAGCGTATCTGTGCCCGTATAGGAGTGAGAACTGACTTAGCTGAAGTCATCGAGTGGGCTGGTCGGCTGCACGATATAGGCAAGGCTGATCAGCGGTTTCAACGATGGCTCAACCCAAGTTGGAAATTCGGTGATGTGCTATTGGCCAAGTCAGATACACTGCAGCATCGATGGCAGGAAAGGCGAAATATTGCTGGATGGCCGAAAGGTGGCCGCCATGAAGCTTTGTCAGCTCGCCTAGTTCGTGCTTGGCTCAACAAGAATTCAGGCTGGGGCGATTCAATTTCAAGAGATCTTCTAATACATCTGGTAATCAGCCATCATGGAAAGGCTAGACCACTTATTGGACCAGTAACCGACGATGCTTCACTCACGGTGAACGGTCGCATTTTTGATGAATCTGTGAGTGCTTCTGCTGATCATGGAATTATTGACTGGGAACAACCGACGCGTTTCCGTAAACTAAATGAATATTTCGGGCCGTGGGGACTGGCCTTACTTGAAGCGATCTTGCGGCGATCAGATCACGCAGTGTCTGCAGGAGTCAATATATCTCCTGACGAAAATTAATAATGTTTCAAGAAATTACTTGCCCAGGATTACCTGCTAAATGGATTAATGCCTGGCTCGCAGCAGTTGGGGCTACTGTACTGGATCATAGGATTTGTCTCCGGTGGACACGCGGAGAAAAAATAACGGCAGTGCTTTCATCGGACAAAATTGATCCAGTTGATGCTCTTGTTGAGTCATGGCCACACAAAGCAGTACTGGACGACCTACCCATAGCTAGGAATTGGACGAAAGACACTCAGCAAATGAAGAGAAATGTTTCGATAAACGTATTCAGACGGAGGGTTCAATTGGCTCGCACGCACCCTCAATCGTGGACACTATCGTCTACAATGACCGATCTATGTGTTGACAAGAATGGTAATGTTGAGCACGCGCCATTTGATCCACCTGTGCCAAAAGGAGTAACGCTACACGATAGGTTAATATCTCTACAGGAAGAATTGGATATTTCGGAAGTTCGAGTACTAGACTCACTTATGGGCTACGCCACTCGAGTTAAGAGGAATGGCTTGGGATTTGATCAAACCAGACTTGGGTCATTGTCCGATGACACCGATAAATTGACCGATCCGATTGTAGAAACGCTTGCCTTCTTTGGTCTGTCCATGTTTTCCGTTCGGGGAAATGGAATTGATCAGAGGTTGGATCGTGCGGTAAATACCGGAAAACGACAACGGGGATGGCGGTCGAGTTCACCTAGACAGAATTTCCTTCGTTTTCATTGGCCAGCTTGGAGTCAACCCTTAAACTTCGCTGGCATAGATGCTCTTATGGATATATGGAATCCGGCATGCAAATCCACATGGGAGAGGTTGGGGGTTCATGCAGGCTGGAATAGTGTTAAGTTTAGTCCAACGGCCACAGCAGATACCACAAGGGCGTTTGGGAGTGAGCGATTGTGAGCGTTGAACCTGTTGTCCTCATTTCGGCCATTGAGCATTTTGTCTATTGTTCTAGACAATGCGCCCTGATATACTGCGACGGTATGTGGAGTGACAATACTCACACTGTACGCGGGAAACGGGCACATCGCAGAGTAGACAGTGGTCAACATCGACAGGAGCGGGGGAGGCAAATCCTTCGATCCATACCGCTTTGGTCCGAAAAATTGGGTTTATCTGGTCGTGCCGATGCGATTGAAATATCAAACGGAGTTATTTGTCCCGTTGAGTACAAGTCTGGCACCCGTCATGGAACGAGTGCAGATCTACAATTGTGTGCACAAGCTTTGTGCCTTGAAGAGATGTTTGCCGTTGAGATTTCGTACGGTTATATCTGGTATACTGGACCAAGGCGCCGTATCAAAGTTGATCTCACACCCAAGCTTAAGGAGGAAGTTGGAGACATCGTTATGGAGATACGAAGTCAAATTCTGACAGGAGAGCTTCCTGGAGCACCAAATGATGAAAGATGTGGGCAGTGCCAGTTTCTCCAGCATTGTTTGCCTGAACTGACAAGTTCACCACACAAGGTGGAAAAGTACATGACAGAATTTGTATTTGCATGCGATACCTAAACACGGCATACATTCGTAAT
>JAPPBZ010000322.1 GCA_026702635.1 Bacteroidota bacterium | reverse complement strand
GCGGGATGCCCTCATAGACGCCGAGCAGGTCCGGATCTTCCCCTCGGTCCTCCAAGAAGATGCGCGCCTTGAAGCCAATGTGCATATCATCACAGGGCTGGTCTCTGCAGCAAGAAATATTTATAGATGTATTGAGAAAGCTGGCTATCAGGTCACTGATGTCGTACTTGAGCCACTGGCCAGTTCGTTCAGTGTGCTGCATACGGATGAGAAGGAGGTTGGGGTGGTCCTGATTGATATTGGAGGCGGAACTACCGATGTTGCCGTCTTTGAAGATCGTACAATCCGGCACACAGCCGTCATCGCCGTAGCAGGTAACAATGTGACGGAAGATATCAGGAAGGGGCTGGGGGTCATGCGCAACCATGCCGAGCAATTGAAATGTCAATTTGGTTGTGCAATGGTTGATCTCACAGATGATGACAATCAGATACGCATTCCCGGACTGGGAGGTAGGCAGGAAAAAACGATCAGTTCCAGCACATTGGCCCAGATCATTCAACCCCGACTTGAGGAGATCCTGGAGATCGCCGCGATTGAAATTCGACGCAGCGGATATGGCAAACATCTCTCCGCTGGTGCGGTCCTGACCGGTGGTGGCTCATTGATCCCGGGAACCAATGAATTGGCCAACGAAGTACTTGGGCTCGAAACACGCGTTGGCTTTCCTACACATCGGGGAGGCGGGCTCTGGCAAGAGGTGTCGGACCCTAAGTTCGCCACAAGTATCGGCTTGGTCCTTTATGGGCTGTCCCCGAAAATGATGAATTCTATCACGCAAGATGGCTCCATCAGAAGACTGCCTGGTGCCATAGACGCTTCCGAAAAGGGAGGGGGCTCGTGGAGCAAAATCGTCGGCCGCATGAAGGGCTGGTTCGATGAACTTTAAAACAACTCATTTCCTTTCCGATCAAAATGAAACCTAACGAGATCATGGAAAAACAGAAAAAAACTCGGTTCAAGTTTGATGCTGAATACCAGGGCATTGCAAAAATTTGCGTTGTCGGTATAGGCGGAGGTGGCGGCAATGCCGTCAACAGCATGATCGAACACGGCTTGGAGTCCGTGGAATTTATGGTCATCAACACGGATGCCCAGGATCTGAAGAAGAGCTTGGCGAAGCACAAGATTCAAGCAGGCCGGGAGTTGACCAAGGGCCTAGGTGCAGGAGCGAGGCCCGATGTGGGTGTCCAGGCTATGATGGAATGCATTGACGAGATCGAAACCGCCTTGCACGGATTTGATATGGTCTTTGTGACCGCCGGTATGGGGGGAGGAACAGGAACTGGCGGAGTCAGCATCGTTGCCGACATTGCACGGCGACTGGGAATCCTGGTGGTGGCGATCGTCACCAAGCCCTTTGAGTTCGAAAACAAGCAACGGATGCAATATGCTTTGGCGGGGATTGATCGCCTCCGGAGTAATGTTGACACCTTGATTATAATTCCGAACGAGCGGCTACTGGATATAGCGGATGAGACAACGAATCTTGCCGAAGCATTCCAGCGGGCAGATAATGTCCTGTCGGATGCCACCCGTGGAATTAGCGATCTGATTACGAAGACCGGCTTGATTAACCTGGATTTTGCAGATGTGCGCACAACGATCAAGGATAGTGGCACTGCGATCATGGGGGTTGGAACAGGTGATATAAAAACCGGCGCTGCCACGATTACGCTTGATGCGATTTCAAGCCCACTCATGGATGGTGTATCTATTGCAGGAGCTCGGAACGTATTGGTCAACCTAACCGCGGGTTCTATACCGATTAAAGAGGTGAACGCGGCGATGGCAGTCATCAAGGATGAAGCCGGCGCGGATGCGGAGATCATCACGGGTGTAGTCGTTGATCCTGAGATGGAGGGCAAGATGCGGATTACTGTCATTGCGACCGGTTTTGATCGAGTGAAAGCTCCGAAGAAACGGGAGCGTAAGAAATTACTCGCCGAAGAACAAGACTTTGGCTACAAAGGTGAGGACAATCTTAAGGTTTTGGATAAACCCGCATGGGAGCGTCGCGGATTAGCTGAGCCTAAAAAGAATGTAACCTTGGGAGAGCAAAAAATCAGGTACCTGAGTGAGGACGATGCTCCATCAAAAAAGAAAGGTCTATCACCCACGGATAAGGTCCCTGCTTTTTTGCGGAAAATGATGGATTAGGAACATCCATATATAAATTTGGTAGCATGCATATTAGTTAAATCACATTTATGCTATGCCCCAACACGCTTCAGCAGTTAAGCGAGTACGCCAGAGTGCGACACGTCGCCTCCGTAACCGCGAACACCGTAGTCGGATGCGGACCATGGTCAAGAAACTCTTGCAAACTGAGGACGCTTCCGTTGCAAAAGCCCTTTACCCTGAGACCCAGGCGTACCTGGACAGACTTGTTACAAAGGGGATTATCCACCGGAATAAGTCTGCGCATTACAAATCTCAGATTTCATTACACTTGAACAACGTCGCGCGTTAGATTCATGGAATCAACGCAATTCACGCAAAATTTTATGCAAGAAGTACAATGAGCCTCTCATCAAATCTTTTTCGGACAGCCGTAAAACTCCTTTCACTGGGACTCCTTCTGACAATCCTGCCAAGTGCAATCGCACAGGATTACATGAAAAACTTGCGCCCGGAAGGTAATCTCTTTGTGAAACCCAGAATTGGGTTTTCATCATACTTTGGTGACAATGAACAGTCGCCATTTAACTTTAACGGGGATGCTTTCGATGTGGGTACTCCTTGGAATGTCGGCCTTGAGCTTGGATATCAACTCTCTGTCCCATTCTCAATCAGCCTCGCATACGTTGCTGGAGAATATCCTGTAATCACACAATTCCCGGCCAGGGTTAACGACACGGATGGAGTGTCAAATGACGATGCGATGCGCAGTTCGATTCAGGCAATTGGTCGGTACACCTTCGCAGAGGCTCCGACGCGCACAGCTCTGTATCTCAATTTTGGCCTGTCGTACTCATTTGGAAATGTGACGCAGGATCAGGCACCCTATACAACGGAAGAGAGTGGGAGTGCATTCGGTCCTCTTGCCGGGGTAGGAGTGGACATCGCGTTTAATCCACGTACGTCATTTTTCGCAGAACTCAACGGAGGATTCCATTTCGGTGATGACGCACTGGACGGCACATCGGAATACGGATACGGTGGGGTCGATGTACTTACGGCCCTGGGCATTGGTCTCAAAATTAATTTTGCAGCTGCGATCACCCCACCCGAGGTTGGTGCGCTTACCTGTCCGACCACGATGGTCGTGACAGATACTCCCGCAAATTTCTCTGCGGTCACGAACATGGAGGTTGCGACGCAACCGACTGAATTGCGCTGGGAATTCGGTGATGGTGGGACAGCTGTGGGAGACTCCGGTACTCACACCTACACAGACGCAGGAACGTACGAGGTGATGTTTTTTGCAACGAACGAAGGCGGTACAGCTACTGGCGCATGTAGTGTCACCGTCATCGCTCCCGCAGAAATTCTTGCGCTCACTACCAACAAGGAGAGTGTCAGTATATGCGACGAGGATCCAAGTGTGACCTTCACAGCCAACGTGGGCGGATCCGAGCCATTCAGCTATCAGTGGGACTTCGGTGATGGCCAAGGCAGTACAGCGGCCAGCCCGTCGCATACGTATGCGCAAATGGGCACTTACACCGTGACCTTAACCCTCACCAATGATGCGGGCAGTGACAGCCGAACGACTACCGTGAATGTGACAGAGGAAGGTTGCTTTGACTGTGATATTTCAGAGATGAACACGGTGTTCTTTGATCGTAACTCATCCGTCCTCACCGATGCCGGTCGCACGCAGCTCATGGAAAACCTGGAAATCCTCGAGAACTGCGAACTGAATGTCCGCATTGAAGGCTATGCATCCCGTGACGAGCGGAATGCACAGCAGCTGAGTGAGGACCGTGCAGCAGCGGTCAGGCAGTACTACGTTGACAACGGCATTGATGAGTCCCGTATGTCCGACATGGGCATGGGAGCAGCGGGTCAAACAACCAAGAAAGGGGCAGCGGGTCAATTCCGACGGGTTGACACGATCCCTGTAAACTAAAAACTTTCCATTCCTCTAAAATGGTGCCCCGTCAGGTCTATGACGGGGCACCTTTTTTTTGCCTGCACAAGCCTATTGATTCGCGGAAGTCTGTGTGCTCGAATTGAATGACAACGGGAAGATTGTGCATTCCGATTGGACTGGTCCACATGGTCGGAATATGCATATGAGCAACCCTCCCCTTCTCTGGACACAAAGATGCAGACTTTCTTTGTGAGTAAATTGCCCTTATTTTGAATGCTCTGGTCTGGACGCTGTCTAACAAGAAACTGTCTAGACTTGGCCTTTCTGGTGATCAATCCCATGGGATTCCAATACTCCTATGCCTGTATTTGACCATAGCCAACAGTCTAAACTGGCAAGACGTCTCAAGCTTGAAGCTGCAAGACTTGGCTTCGATGCATGCGGAATCGCGGAGGCGCGGCAATTGGATGACGAAGCAAAACGCCTTGAAGTCTGGCTTGCAAACGGGCAACATGCATCCATGGCTTACATGACCCGGAACTTCGAAAAACGGGTAGACCCCCGAAAACTGGTCCCAGGCGCAAAGCGGGTTGTAACGGTGTTATATAGCTACTGGCAGGGAGGTACCCACGCAGAAGGTGCAGGAAAAATCAGTCGCTACGCATGGGGCGATGACTACCATCAAGTCATGAAGGAGCGTCTCTACGAGCTGTATTCATGGCTGGAAGATGAAGTTAAATCCCTTTCCGGGCGCGTTTTTGTTGATTCTGCTCCCGTGATGGATAAGGCTTGGGCACAACGTAGTGGATTGGGATGGATTGCCAAAAGCACCAACCTGATCAATCCCCGCCTCGGGTCCTGGTTTTTTATCGGCACACTGATCATTGATGTGCCGCTTACCTGTGATGATCCCGCTACGTACGATCATTGTGGATCCTGTACCCGATGTATTGATGCATGTCCAACGGATGCGATCTATCAGCCCTACGTAGTAGACTCGAACCGCTGCATCTCGTACTGGACTATCGAACACCGCGGGGATTCATTGCCTGAAGAAATTATATCGCAGCAGGAGGACTGGATTTTTGGATGCGATATTTGCCAAGATGTATGTCCCTGGAATAAATTCAGCCGCCAAACGAAGGATTCTCGATTCCTGCCCCGGGAAGGAATCCAGGATACCCCGCTCGAAGAATGGGAAGAACTGGATCTTGAAGCCTTTCGAAAACGCTTCAGAGGAAGTGCTGTGAAACGGACTAAGTATGAAGGCTTTAAGCGCAACGTACGGGCAGCCAAACGATCCCGTGCCCTCCGCAGGGATTAAGTCTAGATCAAAGATCTGACTCAGAATCACTATTAATCCCGACCGCAGACGGTTTTAGTTGGGGCGCATCAGCGGAAACAAGATCACGTCACGGATACTTCTTTGATTGGTCATCAGCATGGCCAGTCGATCAATCCCCACGCCTAATCCGGCGTTGGGGGGCATGCCGTACTCAAGCGCACGGAGGTAATCATGGTCCATTTGCATTGCCTCAAGGTCTCCCCCTTTTCGAAGACGAAGTTGATCCTCAAAACGCTTTCTCTGGTCATCTGGGTCGTTGAGTTCACTGAAAGCGTTACACAACTCTTTCCCGCCTGCGAACATTTCAAATCGCTCGACCAGTCCCTCTTGGCTCCGGTGCCGCTTGGCAAGGGGGCTTAACTCAAGTGGATAATCCGTAATGAATGCAGGTTGAATCAGATCAGGTTCAACCGCAGCACCAAAAATCTCATCCAGCAATTTGCCGATCCCCATCGAGGACGAGGTCTCTATATTCAGAGAGTCGGCTACCTCTAGAATCGTGTCCCGGCCTTGTTGATACAGGTCATGTCCGGTTTTTTTCTCGATCGCTTCAAAGAACGGAATCCGCGGCCATGGCCGTCCAAACGAAATCTCCTCTTCCCCCCACTGTATACGAGTAGAACCGTGCAGAGTCGTAACAACTGATTCAATCAGTTCCTCCACTAGGTCCATCATCCAGACGTAATCCTTAAACGCGACATATAACTCCAGCATGGTAAACTCTGGGTTGTGGAATCGACTCAAACCCTCATTCCTGAAGTCCTTGGCAATCTCATAGACCCCATCAAACCCGCCGGCAATACACCGTTTCAGGTACAACTCATCAGCAATGCGCATGTAGAGTGGCATGTCCAGCGCATTATGATGCGTCTTAAACGGCCGTGCAGATGCTCCACCGTAGACAGGTTGCAAAACG